>DATEVI010000262.1:0-3470 GCA_035281865.1 Geobacteraceae bacterium
TTCCAGGCGCCTGACCCAGTGTTTCAGAGTAAGCTCATAATGCTCTCGAAGGCTTTCAACGTCTCGAACCTCGAACCCGCTCCGTTCCGCGGCGCGCAATGTAGCATCCAGCGGTACCAGTTCGCCGTCAGGGAAAACATAACGTTCGATGAATGACGCACCGCGATGTGTCTGAGGAAGAAAGCCCCAGGCGATACCGTGGTTGAGAAAGACGCCCCCCGGGCGAAGCAGGCGCCATGCCCGGGTAAAATATTCCGGCAGCAACTTTTCTCCGACGTGTTCGAACATCCCGACGCTCGCCAGTTTGTCATACCCGCCGGTTTCGTTCATTTCCCGGTAATCCCGTACTTCCGCACGGCAGCGGTCTGCCAACCCCGCACGACGGATATGCTCATTGGCCAGTTCCGCTTGCGGCCGACTGAGGGTAATGCCGAGTGCTTCAACACCGTAGTTACGCGCCGCATGGATGATCAGTCCTCCCCAGCCGCAGCCTATATCCAGCAGACGTTCACCGCTTCGCAGCCGCAACTTGCGACATATGTAATCCAGTTTTTGTTCCTGGGCCGTATCCAGATCATCATCAGCACCGGAAAAATATGCGCACGAATAGACCATGCGTTCATCAAGCCAGAGAGCATAAAATTCGTTGGAAATGTCATAGTGGTGGGTTACTGCCTTCCGGTCGCGTTCTCCGGAATGGGGTGCACCATGCAGGTGTGCGGCGCGTGATCCCGCTTGTGCATCTCTTTGAGCAGGCAAACTTGATAGAAAAAGGCCGGAACGCAGTCTTTGTGCCAAGTTCAAACGGATGTTGAAAAAGTGGTCCACCAGCCTGAAGGCATGTTCCATTTCGCCTTCGATATCAAAATCATTGGCGATGTACGCTTCGCCCAGGGATCGCTCGCTCAGCCGCAGAAACATCTTGCGCAACGCTCCCGGATGGTTGACAGTCATTGTGTAACGGGTCGGCTGTCCCGTCTCGGCAGGCCAGGCGGTCCCGTCCCACAGTCGCACGGCGAAATCGCGGGGATGGTAGTCGCAAAGCAATTTCCGGAGAAAGGATAAACTTGAAGCAGCAATCGTGTCTCTCTTGCCTTTGATCATTTTTTCTCTCTGCCGGGCAAATGGCGGATCATGCGCTTTATTTGTCTCGATTTACAAAAGTAATTTTAACTTCCAATCCCCAAAGATCAATAGAGGGATGGGAGAGGGATGGCGATCTTTCATCGAAGAACTCCCCGATTCGGATTCATGTATAATTTCAAAAGGTGCGGAAAATTGAATTTTCGGTACTATTTTTGTGAGTGTTCACAAAAGCACCGATGATAGTGGTTACCGGCGGAAATGTTCGTGGAGATTTTTTGCCCGGGCAAGCCGCAAATGGATGATCAGAGTTCGAAGACTCCGTGATAAACTTCTTTGGTACGGGCTTCAAAAGGGTCGAGGAGGCATATGACGTCGATTATACCGGCGCTGACCGAATTTCCATCGATGGACAATATGCCCATGGTCGGTCTGTTTGCCGCCATCTTGAGTGTACCCGGGTTCATGAACAGGATACCGTTGATTCTTTCAACAACTGGTATGTGGGTGTGCCCGTAAAGAACTATATCTGTCCCATTCTCCAGGGCTTTATGGCATGTTCGGGCGAGACCTGATTTGACCTGAAAAGTGTGTCCGTGGCAAATAAGGAACTTTTTGCCGCTAATTTCCAAATTGATGGTTTCGGGATAACTGCTCCCGATGTCGCAGTTGCCGGAGACGATGATCAGTTTACGCTCTGTCGCCGCTTCAATGATTTCCGCATCGTCGGACACATCGCCGAGATGGATAATGTGATCAAAGTCGCCGAGCAGGTCGAGTGCCCTGACTGCAAGTGGGTAATTTCCGTGCGTGTCGGAAAAAACGGCAATTCTCATGAAATCCTCGAATCGGAATGCATGTTCCAGCCGGGTGATTCCCGGAACCAGTACAACCGGATATCCGGTGAATTTTCTAAAAAAGCCGAAAAAACAGGCTAACAGGCCTGAAACTTTACAAAACCAGGATTGAGGAGTCAACATGAAAACGAAATCCGTTCTGCTTGGAGTTGGAATTGTCGCATCCCTTTTTGTACTTTTCATCTTTTCCGTGATTGTTGCCCGGATTCTGATCGGCGACGGAAGCGGAATCATCAGGGGTGAGTGCGTGGGCGTAGTCGAGGTAAAGGGTCTGATTGCCGACTCAAAGGAAACAATCAAGCAGTTGCATGTTTTCAGGGACAATGGGAAGGTGAAAGCCATTGTCCTCAGGATCGACTCCCCGGGAGGAGTCGTCGGGCCGACCCAGGAGATCTATGAAGAAGTCGGCAAACTGACTTCAAAGAAGAAGGTGGTGGTTTCCATGGGAAGCGTGGCCGCTTCCGGCGGATATTACATCGCCATGCCGGCCAATATGGTCTTTGCCAATCCGGGAACCGTCACCGGCAGCATCGGGGTTCTCATGCAGCTGTCCAATATCGAGGGGCTTCTGGGCAAAATCGGGTTGAAATCGTATGTCCTTAAAAGCGGAAGGTACAAAGATGCCGGTTCGCCGGTTCGTGAATTGACGAAGGACGACAGGGCTGTTCTGCAGGGTGTCATCGACAGCATGCAAGGGCAATTCGTGAAGGCTGTCGCGGCAGGAAGAAAGCTCCCCATGGAAGAGGTTGAGCGTGTTGCCGACGGACGTATTTTTTCGGGGGAGCAAGCACTGCGTCTGAAACTGGTCGACCGGCTCGGGAATTTGCAGGATGCGATAGCCGAGGCCGGCAAAATGGCCGGTATCAAGGGAGAACCGGAGGTCATCTATCCGCCGGAGAAAAAGAAGCTCTGGCTGGACCTGATGATGGAAAAGGCCGTTGGGAAAATCACCGGACAGGCCGGACAGGATGCAGGATTCAATGCGAAGTATGAATTTGACGGATTGTGAATATTATTCATCTTTGACGCCCGTCCCGACATTCCGCCTGTTCTTAATTTTTCTGTACAATACCGGCATAAGGGCGAACAGGCCGAGAAGGGCAAAGGAGCCAAGTACCCGGGGAGAGGCAATGTCACCTATGCTGTTGATGGATGCGAGGCTTGCGCCGGCGTTGCAGTAAACGAAGCCGCCGGGAATGATGCCGAAAAGGGTGCCGAAGAAAAATGTGCTCAATCGAATGTTGGTCAAGCCCGCGGCGAGATTTATCATGAAGAACGGGAAGAGCGGTACGAGCCGCAGAAAGAGGAGATAGTTGAGACCTTCCCGGCTTAATTCCCGGTTTATTTTGTCAAGTTTGGAGCCGAATTTGTTTTGGACTGCGCCCCTGAATATATATCTGGTTGCGAGAAATGCTAGTGTTGCTCCGATTGTGGCGGCAGTCACGGCATAAACCGTTCCCATGACGGCGCCGAATATGGCTCCCGCCGCCAGAGAGAAGATTGTGGCTCCCGGAAGTGACAGGGCGGTCT
>DATEVI010000263.1:0-5791 GCA_035281865.1 Geobacteraceae bacterium
ATGAACGTCGGGCCGCCGCCGTTCCTTGCCTTTTCCAGCGCTTGCCGGGTGGCGCGGTAAACGGCGAAGACATCGTGGCCGTCCACCTGAATTCCTTCAAAGCCGTAAGCAACAGCTTTCTGGGCAAGTGTTGCGGCAGCTGTCTGCCTCTGTCTGGGCACGGAGATAGCCCATTGGTTGTTCTGGCAGATAAATACGACCGGCGGCTTGAACCCACCGGCAATATTGAACCCTTCGTGAAAATCCCCCTTGGAAGTGCCCCCGTCCCCGAAATAGGCTACCACCGCAACCCTGTCGCGCCGGTAGGCCGCGGCCATGGCGGCCCCGGCGGCATGGGGAATATGGGTGCCGACCGATACGCTTACAGGCAGTATGTTCAACCCTTCCGGAGCGGCAAGTCCCCGCTCGTCGCCCGCCCAGTATTGAAGAAGCATGGAAAGGGGATATCCCATGGTTACATACATCCCCGTCTCGCGGAAGGAAGGAAACACCCAGTCCGTTTTTTCCAGGGCATAAGCGCTTCCAACCTGTGCGGCCTCCTGGCCGAGAATCGACGGATACGTGCCGATCCGTCCTTCGCGCTGGAGGCTCAGGGCCCGTTCATCAAAGGTCCGTGAAATGAGCATTAACTCATAAATCCGCCTGATATCCCCGTCTTCAAGGGGCGGCATGAGACTGTCATCCGCATTCCCCTGTGGGTCGAGTATTTCGAGACGCTTTACGTCGAATGTCGCGATAGTTGTTTCCGGCATGGGAATAGGATAGCATGTAATGAATACGAGTCAACCGTGGCGGGGAAAGGACTCATTAAAATTTTGACCCGGAAAATATAAGTGTCCGCGCGAAACATTTTTTGCCCTTGCCACGAGCATGACACTCTGTATAATTTGGGGGAATTTCCCCCGCCGGAGGCTTTATGGAGCGCCCTACCCTATCTTCGCTGCGTAACATCGGCATCATCTCCCACATCGACGCCGGTAAGACCACGGTATCGGAGCGCATTCTTTACTATACGGGAGAGACCCATAAAATGGGGGAAGTCCACAACGGCCAGGCCGTTATGGACTGGATGCCGCAGGAACAGGAAAGGGGCATCACCATAACCGCCACCAGCACCACCTGCCGATGGGATACCTACTGGATCAATCTGATAGACACTCCGGGACATATAGATTTCACAATCGAAGTGGAACGCAGCATGCGCGTCCTGGATGGGGCGATTGTCATTTTCAGTGCCGTAGAAGGAGTCGAACCACAGAGCGAGTCAGTGTGGCGGCAGGCCGACCGCTACCAGGTGCCCCGAGTATGCTTCATCAACAAGATGGACCGCATCGGAGCGGACTACACGGCGGTACTGGAACAAATTGAAAACAGACTCAGGGCGAAGCCCGTGCTCCTGCAACTGCCGGTGGGGTGTGAAGGCAGTTTCACCGGTGTCATAGATCTGCTTGACGAGCAGACAATCTTCTTTTCCGAGGCCGATCAGGGCAAAACCGTCGAACGTCATCCCATTCCCGCCGATCTCTCAGACGAAATCCGGCAGGCCCGTGAGAAAATCATCGAAGTGGCAGCGGATTTCGACGACACCATTCTCTCCGATTTTCTTGACGGAAAACCCGTCGAATCCCATCGTCTGAAAAGCGCCTTGCGCAAGGGAACCATGGCATGCTGCATCTTTCCTGTCCTATTGGGATCGGCATTGCGGAACAAGGGGATTCAGCCCCTGCTGGACGCTGTTGTAAGCTATCTGCCGTCCCCCCTCGATGCCCCACCTGTGGAGGCCAGGAATCCGGAAACCGAAGACAGTGTGATAATCGGATGCGACCCCAAGGGTCCGCTGTGCGCGCTGGCCTTCAAAGTCCTCTCCGACGAAGGACGCAAATTGACATATCTGCGCATCTACTCAGGCACCTTGCGGGCAGGAGCAGCAGTCGTCAACAGCACCAGGCAATGCACCGAAAAGGTTGCCCGCCTGTTCCGGATGCACGCCCACAAGAGGGAACGGATAGAAGAAGCCATGGCGGGAGACATCGCCGCCGCGACCGGACTCAAGGAAGTTCTCACGGGGGACACGCTGTGTTATCCAGACAATGTACTGCTGATGAAGGGACTCACCGTGCCTGACCCGGTCGTCTCCCAGGCGGTCGAAGCAAAAAGGGTCGAAGACAGGGAAAAACTTCCCCAGGCGCTTGAGAAGCTTCAGTGGGAGGATCCAACCTTCAGGGTAAGAGAGGATGAAGAGACGGGGCAGACCGTGTTGACCGGCATGGGCGAGTTGCATTTGGAAATCATTGCAGACAGACTGTCAAGGGACTTCGGTGTGGAGGTCAAAACCGGACGTCCCCAGGTGGTTTACCGGGAAACGATCGCAAAGACAGTGGAACAACGGGAAATCTTCCGCAGGGAAATGGACGGTAAGGTTCAGGGAGGCGAAGTGTTGCTCCGTCTGACCCCGCTCCGTCGCGGCGCAGGTTTGCACGTCACCATGCCCCCCCCGGAATCATCACCGCTTCCCGATGAGCTTCGCTCCGCACTGGAAAAAAACCTGGAACAATCCTGTTCAGCCGGGGGTCTCACCGGATATCCCCTGACCGATGTGGATATTGCGGTTATCGAAGCTCCGTTCGAACCGGGAACGACTACCGAAATCGGTTTACGGGCCGCTACACAGCGTTGTCTGGCCTTCGCGGCAAGAAAAGCCTCCCCTACTCTTCTAGAACCGATCATGTCACTGGAGCTGATTACCCCTTCGGATTACACCGGAAAGGTGCTCGGTTCTCTCCAGCAGAAGCGGGGACACGTTGAAGGAATCTCCGTCCGGAGCGACACCGAAGTCATCCAGGCCAGAGTGCCGCTCGCCGAGATGTTCGGCTTCATGACCGAACTGCGGAGCGCCACCAGGGGCCGCGGAACCTTCACCATGGTGTTCTCACACTTCGATCTGGCACCTGCGGATACGTTGAAAAAGTTGGGATATTTGTAAAACAGGGAACAGGGTTTCAGGTTTCACCTAACACCTGACACTTGACACCTCACTCCTCGCCTGTCCGCATGGGGGGGGGATCCATCCGTCTATGACTTCAAACAGCTTTCTGACCTCGATCGGCTTGCAAAGGTAATCGCTCCTGTCAATATCAATGGCTTCAACGACATTATCCGCATCGTTACCTGCGGAAGTGACGATGATCCGGACGTCGGAATCCATGGCCTTTATTTCTCTTGCCATCTGAATACCGTCCATCACCGGCATCAATATGTCGGTAATGACAATATCCGGTCTGCTCTCCCTGAATTTCTCCAGTCCATCTTTCCCGTTGACTGCTGTGAGAAAAATAAGGTTCGGGTACTTCTTTTTCAGCAGCATGACAGCGGTATTCCTTGTGGTGTCATCATCCTCGACATATAGAATTGTGGGGCAATGTTCTTTCAGAAACAAGGTATGCATGAAGGGTCACCAACCAGATATTGATTTGATTCAACCGCAACTATTTTAGCAATTTTCATGCCTTACACATATTTATTATGTCCTTCAAATGAATATATTCATGTCTACACGTAATGACGGTCTATTCTCTTCTCCTCAAATTGCAGAAGCGTTGTTGAATGACCAAGACAACCTGTTTCAAGGGTGACACTTTTCGTCATTCGTAACCAATTGCCTTTTCAACCTCGATAAACAACGAGACAAGATAGCAGTCGGAACAAATTCCAAAAAATCTGCCATGATATTTGTTTCCATCCGGTTACTATATTACATTTTCGTGACGTTTATTTGACTTCTGCCTTCAGAAGACCGAGATGGTATATCGAAGCAATTTGGGAGTAAAATGGTTATAAAGATAAGGAGCCAATCATTCCATTTCTAGCCGAATGACATGTAAAACTGTGCCCTGAAAGGAAAAGGACGGTGAGATTCATGCGGGTGACGGTAAAGCTGTTTGCCACGTTTCGCCTCGGAAGATTTCTTGCTGAAACCCGAGAATATCCTCCGGGGACTACCGTCGGCAGTATACTGGAAGAATTGGAACTTCCCGAAAGGGAACTGGGAGCCGTTTTTGTCAACTACCGCCATGCAGACAAGGATTATGAGCTGCGAGAGGGGGATATCGTGTCAATTTTCCCACTCGTGGGTGGCGGATAATTGGCGAGGCGATGCTCCGTTCCTTCCCCCTTCCATCCTCCCTTGACTTGCGACTAAACTATTTTAATCTTTATGATGCAACATAATGAGAAACCCGCCCCTCCCGGTCTGAACAGGCAATAATACGGGCGGTTCTTTCATCGGGAAGGGAATAATCTGATTTTGACAAGGGAAAAGGAGGAAAATCATGGTACGCGGAATCTTCAGGCGCAATCGAATCCGTTTTTTGATCATTGTCGGTATTCTCGCCGTCTTCACCGCGAGCAACGCCCAGGAATCAGAAAACAAATCAAGTTATTCTCCCGTTGTCATTACCGAGGATTTCTCGACAATCATGTCGCGGATGAAGGCTGCAAAGCCTGAGGTGACGAAACGGCAGATGGCCCTGCTTGCGGAGCGTTACGACCTGGGCGACCGTCCGGCCAAGGGTGTAACGATGTCACGCGGCAAAGCAGTTCAGGAAGGTGTGCGCGTGAAGCTGCCCCAGGGAATGACATGGGATAAACTGGCATCCATGACCCCCGAGGAGATCCGTGACAAAAACCTGTTCCCTGCCGGCTTCTTCCCCCTGCCCCACCCCAATCACGCGGAAGGAGGCATGATATTCCCGAAATTCGCCATAGATGAGATCAAAAAGCAGGAAGGGCGCGACCTCACCCGTTTCGATCTCGACTTCGATCTGCCGGACCGCTTTCTGCCTGAGTTTCCGGCGCCCATCTATCTTACAACCCGTCCCGATCTCGGCGACGTCTCAAAAGGGAAACTGGTAACGATCGAGAACTACTACGACCTGTTCAACGGCATCCTCAACCCCAAGCAAATTGAAGGATTGCGGCTCCTGCTCACTCCCTTCCCGCAGCAGCAGTTCAATCAGACCGATGACCGCAAATCGGAACGGCCGAGTCGCGGGGTCGCCTGCCTGGACTGCCACGCCAACGGGCACACCAACGCCGCCACCCATCTCGCGGGGGACGTGCGTCCCCAGGAGCTGCGTCATCGCATCGACACCCCCACACTGCGCGGGGTGAACATCCAGCGACTGTTCGGCTCACAGCGTGTGATGAAAAGCGTTGAGGACTTCACCGAGTTCGAACAGCGAGCCGCCTACTTCGACGGTGATCCGGTCATTGCCACCAAAAAGGGTGTCAACATTCTGGAGCGGGGCAGCCAGGTTCACTTTATGGCCGAATTCCAGGCCCTGCTCGACTTCCCGCCCGCACCGAAGCTGGGCATCGACGGGACACTCGACCCCAAGAAGGCCAGCGAGCCGGAGCTGCGCGGCCAGGCCGTGTTCTTCGGCAAGGGCAAGTGCGCCTCCTGCCACGCTGCGCCGTACTACACCGACAACCTGATGCACAACCTGCGCGTCGAGCGCTTCTACACGCCGCGGATGATCAACGGCCGCATGGCCAGTGCCGATGGTCCAATCAAGACCTTCCCCTTGCGGGGCATCAAATACTCGCCGCCCTACCTGCACGACGACCGGATGCTGACGCTGGACGATACGGTAGAGTTCTTCAATTTGATTCTTGCGCTCAAGCTCACCGAGACAGAGAAGAAGGATCTCGTCGCATTCATGCGACAGCTTTAGATGAAAGACGTGGTGAATGACCGAAACCTCCAAACGGTCAGACGGCGCCCAACAGGGAT
>DATEVI010000264.1:0-5051 GCA_035281865.1 Geobacteraceae bacterium
GTTTGTGTCGAGGGCAATCATCGATGTTTCCCTGCTTCTATCATTACGGCTCGTTCCATCTCCTCAAGGGAAAGCGGCTTGCCCCGGTAGACTGACGGGGCGTCGGGGGATTCCAGTTCAGTTGGAGGAAAGACATTGGTCGGCTTGATGACCAGTTCCGTTCCCCGGTCGATGATGAGGAATTCAGTACCCGCTTCCCAGTGATGCCGGTCGCGAATGGCCTTGGGGAGAATGAATTGGCCTTTGCTTGACAGTTTGACAGTATCCATACGCATAATCCTCCTGTAAGAATTATGTAAGAATATTATCCGAGTTGGCTTATTAATGCAACACGGAAAAAGTGGAAAAATCGGTTATAGACGGCATAGAGATCACCATCAAGGAAGTCGCCTGATGCCTCCCTTCGAAGACTCAAGTCGTAAGAGACTGAGAACTTTCTCTCCATGTTTCTTTTTCAGTAACTATTCAGCACTATCTGAACTGTTGGCAAAATGCCTGTCATCCCCGAATGATTCTATCGGGGATCCATGGTTGAAAATCTGGATTCCCGATTACACCCTCGGGAATGACAACTTTTTCTATTGTGCTGAATAGTTACCTTTTCAAAGACTTTCCATCCTATATGTGCCGCCACATAATCAGGTTCTGACTCTTTCATTATTGGTGATATACTGAAAAAAAATGGGATAATTGCTCGATCTCAAGGTGCATGATGCCCATAAAAGGGAGGAACCATGATGAGACGGCTGGTATTTATCGTATTTATCTGCCTCTTTTACCCCTGTGTTACCCTCGCTATTGATGCGACGGTTGGGAGCATAAAGGCAGTAAAAGGTACGGCGTCAATAATTAGAAACAGGAATCCGATCGAAGCAAAAACCGGAACAATGGTTTTCCGGAACGATTCATTGAAGACCGGAGCAGACGGCTCCATGTCCATGATTTTCCTGGATGACACCCTGTTGGCCATCGGACCGAACAGTGAGCTGAAGGTGAAAGAGTTTCAGTTTTCCCCCGGAGAAGGAAAACTTTCCTTTGTCGCAAAACTGCTCCGGGGAACCGCCGCCTGTATAACCGGCATCATAGGCAAATTGTCCCCGGATTCCGTTCGATTTGAGACGCCGGTGGCAAATATCGGCATACGGGGAACGAAGTTCGCTGTAAAAGTCGAAGGCGTCAATGAGGAATCCCGATGACGAGAAACGTCTTTCCAGTTGTCTGCCTTCTGGTCCTTTTGTTCACTGCGTCCTGTGCCGCCAAGAAAAGCAACAACGTCTTCGTTCTCCTGCCCGGTCCCGACGGGAAAACCGGCGAGATACGAATCACATCCAAAGGAGGGACCCAGGTCCTGCGGGAACCGAATCAGGCGGTGGCAGTCAGTTCAGCCGATGCCGCGCCTTCATCCCCGGCGCCCCTGGATGATCAAAAAATTCGGGTGGATTTCGGCGAGGCGCTCTCCGCACTTCCGCCTCCTCCCATCCATTTCATTCTGTATTTCAAGTTTGATTCCACGAAACCGACGGAGCAATCCCAAAAACTGCTCAAGCAAATCCTCCCCACAATGGCCTCCCGCAAATCAACTGATGTAAGCGTGGTCGGTCATACCGACCGGAGGGGAAGCCGCGAGTATAATTACAAACTGGGCATGAAGCGCGCTCGGCTGGCCCAAAAAATCCTCGTTTCCCAAGGCATTGATCCGCGTTTCATATCCGTCGCTTCCCATGGCGAGGACAACCCGTTGAATCCGACAGATGATAACGTGCCGGAATGGCGGAACAGGCGGGTTGAGGTTATTTTACGATGAAGCTGACGGGGAATCATGTTCGGGTATACGTCGGTTAAGAACCTTGCATCTACATGGGAAGGACTGAAACAATGAGTTTTCCGGCGGTTCGAAAGGCATTCCTGGCAAAACCGAAAAAAATGCGGGGATGGATTTTTCTTGCCGGCCTTGTCATTACGACCCTCCTGGCGGCGCTGTATATCTACAAACCCGAATTCTTTCATTTTCTCGATTACAAGATATATGACACGTTTCTGAGATCAGCGGGACCGGCCCAAGGCGGGCGACTCCCCACAAATCCGGTGATCGTCGATATAGATGAAAAAAGCCTCGCCCGATTTGGTCAATGGCCTTGGCCAAGATATCGTCTAGGGCTTCTCCTGGATAAAATCCGGGAAATGGGCGCATCGAGCATCGGCATGGACATGTTCTTTCCCGAGGCTGACCGGACCTCGCTTGGCGCGGTGCAGGATGATATCGCGCGCGAATTCAGAATCAGGATCGATCTTCAGGGGATTCCGCAGGATTTGATGGATAATGACAAAGCCCTTGGAGATGTTCTTTCCCGCGGGCCGTTCGTCCTTGGTTACAAATTCTTGTTCCCCGATGATAAAAACGTTTCCGGTGATTGCCTGCTGCATCCGGTGCAGGCCGTCATCATGGGCGAAACCGCAACGGCAGATGTTTCGGCGGGTCTTTACCGGGCGACGGGCGCCACGTGCAGTATCAGGATCCTGGCTTCTTCCGCCCCGTCTTCAGGATTTTTCAACGTCATCCAGGATACCGACGGCGTTTTGCGCCGCGCGCCTCTCCTGATAGAGTACAATAACAGACAGTATCCCAGTCTCGCGCTGGCAACGCTTCTCGAAACACTGGGAACCGGACGGCTGATTCTTGCGGCGGATTCCCACGGCCTGAACGGCATTGTTCTGGACGGAACCACCATCCCTGTCGATTCCAAGGGCAACATGCTCATTCGTTTTTCAGCCGGCAGCCGGACTTTCCCCCATATCTCGGCCGGGGACATTCTTCTGGGCAAGGTTTCGCCGGAACAAATCCGGGGGAAAATCGTTTTTCTGGGGACGTCCGCGACAGGTATCGAAAAATACCAGACTACTCCCGTCGCGACGGCCCTTCCAGGGGTCGATATCCATGCAACCATCGTAGACAACATTCTGAAAAAGGAATTTATATCCCGCCCCTATTGGACCGGCGGTCTGGAATTGCTGTTGCTCCTCGTCTGCGGCGCGGTGTCGTCGTTTCTCCTCGGCGGCATGAGGGCGATCCTGAGTCTCCTCATTATCGTCGCCGGCGGCGCTGGGCTGTGGCTTGGCTCCGGATGGCTGCTGCAGGCACAGGGCATTTTCATATCACCCCTCTTTCCGCTGATTGCGCTTGGGGCCAACTTTTCCCTGCTGTCATTCCTGAAGTACCGGCAGGAGGAGCGGACGGTCAAGGCGCGCAACAGGGATCTCGGCGTCATACAAAACTTCACTATCCTGTGTCTGGCGGCCCTGACCGAGACACGAGACAGTGAAACGGGCGAACATATCCTGCGTTGTCAGCATTACGTAAAAATCCTTGCCGAACAACTCGCGACCAACCCGAAATACACACGAATACTCAATGAGGAAACCATCGATCTCCTGTACAGGTCCGCTTCACTGCACGACATCGGCAAAGTGGGCATTTCGGACAAGGTTCTGCTGAAGCCCAGCAGTCTGACCGATGACGAGTACAGCGAGATGAAGAAACATACCTTGTACGGCCGCGAAGCCATCCAGAGGGCGGAGCGGATTTACGGGGAAAACGTCAAGGATACATTTCTGCGGCTCGGCAAGGATATGGCATATTACCACCACGAAAGGTGGGACGGGTCCGGTTATCCGGAAGGCCTCAAGGGTGAAGATATCCCCTTTTTCGGCAGGATCATGGCGATAGCGGACGTGTATGACGCGCTGATCTGCAAGCGTCGTTACAAACCGTCCTTTACCCATGACGAGGCCGTTTCGATCATTGCGGAGAACGGTGGGACGCAATTCGACCCGACGGTTGTGGAAGCCTTTCTCGAAGTTGAGAAAGAATTCAAGAAAGTCGCACGGCAGTATCCTGACGCAGATGCGTCTGTGAAATAATCCGGCGGTAACGTAAAATTCACATACCGTTCATCATGCTGTAATTTTCTTCAGATACAGTATGAACCATGAAAACGTTCAAAGCCGATTTGCACGTACATTCGAGTTTCTCCAACAAACCCACCTACTGGGCGCTTCGCAAATTCAACTGCCCTGAAAGTTTCACCTCGCCCGAGTTTATTTACAAGACCGCCAAGAAGGTCGGGATGGATTACGTTACCATAACCGATCACAATACGATCAGCGGCGCTCTGGAAATAGCCCACCACCCCGACACTTTCATCAGCATGGAAGCAACCGCGTACTTCCCGGAAGACGGCTGCAAGGTCCATGTGGTGGTGCTCGACATAAACGAGGCTGTGTTTCAGGATGTCATGCACCTGCGGAAAAACATCTACGAACTGATCCCGTACCTGAGCCGGCAAAAAATCACCCATTTCATCGCCCATCCCCTGTATGCCCAAAATGAAAAACTCACCGCCGACCACCTGGAGAAGATGCTTCTGCTCTTCCAGACATTCGAGGTGCGGAACGGAGCGAGGGCTCCCCGTTTCAACAGGTTCATTGAACGGGTCATCGACGGATTGACGCCGGAAAAAATCAACTATCTGGCTGACAAGCACAACCTGGAACCTGTGGGCGATCACCCCTGGTTCAAGGCGAAGGTGGGAGGGTCCGACGACCACAGCGGCTTCTTCATCGGCAGGGCCCACACCGCGACACCGGACGGCCGGACCATACGGGATTTTATCGGTTCGATCAACGAATGCCAATCATGGGCGGCGGGCGAGGACGGAGATCCCCTTACACTTGCCCATAGCCTTTACGGCATCGGCCACAGCTTTTATCGAAACAAATTCAAGGCAAGAAAAAACAGCCCGACACCATTTATCAAGGCCCTCCTGACCAATTTCCTCGATACCGGGGAAGACGAATTGACCTATCTCGACAAGATCAAATTCTTTGTCAGAAAAAATCTTCCGGAATTTTCAAGCAGTTATGACGGAAGAAGTTTCGAGGAAGTACTGGACAAAGAGGCCAGACGCCTCCTCAACGATAGGGGCTTTCTCAGCAGCATCAACCCGGAAAACAAGAACCGCAGGATTTTCGCTGTAACCAGTTATCTGGCGAAC
>DATEVI010000265.1:0-5511 GCA_035281865.1 Geobacteraceae bacterium
TTGAACGCAAACCAGAGCTCCTGCTTTACCTCGTTCGCATGGACTGAATCTCCAGGAAGCTGAAACAGTTCCCGAGCAGACAATGTCTTTTGCGAAGCTGCACCGACAGTAGAGCTGCCTACTACTTTTTGTGTCGATGGAAGCCAATCCTTATACTCGGCACGACGAGTATCTGAATCAAGCCTGGAAATCACTTTAAGCTCCGTTTCCTTCATTTCCTGATAAACGCAGAAATGAGACCAAGAAAGATCCAGTTCTATCGCGAACTCAAGAGTATCGAACATTTGTTTATAGGTTTCGCCGACAAACCCAAGCATGTACAACCCCGCTACAAAAAACTCAGGATATTTTTGTAATCGCCGCGAAATGACACGCAATTTCTGTTTAGTGGCCGGTTTCTTGATTTTTTTCAGCATCTCTTCATTGCCAGACTCGACCCCGATTCGGAATCCGACACAGCCCGATTTTGCCATTAACTCCAACAGTGGTTCTTCCAAGTAAACGGCAATTAAACCAATGTCGGCAGCCCAGGTTATCTTAAAGTCAGCATCTGCAATTCTTTGAAGAATTTCAAAGATTGCTGAGCGATTGGCCAGTAAATCTTCATCCAACCATTCAAAATGTCTTATGCCTCTTTGTCTTACCAAATACTCGATCTCATCGAATAAAACGTCTGTAGGATACTGGCAAACCGTATTGCTCCCTCGATACTGAGACAACCCGCAAAAGGTGCAGCTCATTCTGCATCCGCGTATTAATTGAAGACTGGCGTAAGGTTTGTCTGTACCAGCCATGCGTGAAAATGGACTGAGGCAACCTACGGTGTGGTACCGTTCCACCGGAAGTGCCATATAGGTATCAATCAAGCTTCCCTTGAAATCCACCATGGCAGTAGTTCCGATGGATTCGGTATATTGGTCTCCATCTAGGAAACAGATTCCAGAAATGCTGGGGCCTGCATTCTCCCCAAATAGAAGCCCCAAAAAATAGTGCAGGCGATCTTCCGCTTCTCCCTTGAATCCGGCATGCGCCCACTTTCCCTGTACCAGATTGCGCACTTCGATCGTGGCACACGGCCCTCCGGCAAGGACCAGGCCTCGCTCCTTCCCCATGAGGTGCTTCAACACCTCCAGGAAAGGGTGACGCTCGGCCAGGAAGATATTGGGCACGATGACACCAGTGGACACGCCGAAAACATTTACTTCCGGGTTGTTCTCCAGATACTCATCCAGGATTCCGATAAGAACTTTGTACAGGTCCACGGGCTCATCGGAGTCCATCGACATCAGTTTTTCGAGCATTCGAAAATTGAGATCGAGAATGTCCGTTTTTACTTCCAGATCTCTCACGGCGACTGACAAACACTGCAAAGCGCGGGGAGGATAGGCGTAATAACCCTTTTTGCGCAACACTTCGAATTGAAAAGTTTCGAAGTTGAACGTTGGGCAGTGAATCAGTACCAGTTTCCGCTGAAATTGTCTTTTGATAAATGGCGCTAAAAACCGGTTGAGCTTAATATCCGGACCTGCGAACTGAATGCCATTTGATGTCATAGCGTCACCCATGAAGGATGATGGTGAATGCCGACCGTGCGGTCATAGCTATCCACGGCCCCCGGCCATCGTATCGGTGAGATGTGGATCACGTCAAACATCACCCTATAAAACGGAATCGCTTGACCCTTGAATTCCGCCACCTCGAATCCTCAGCCGGGTTCGGGACGATGGCCCACAATGCAACGAAACCGCTGTGGCAACATTCGTTTTGCCGGCAATCAGTATTCATCGGGCATAACGCCATCTATCGAAAGTCTTACCGGATGTCCGGTATGCCGGTCGGGTATTTCATCACTTGCGTTGCTGTACATGGACAAAAACCAGCGACCGTCATCCAATTCCCAATTGGGTTCTTTATGTCTGTCAGCAGGGGCAACTCCGTGGTACACCGTGGCATAACCGATGCAAACATCACCGATATCGATTTGGTCCTCTATGTCAACGACTTTATCTCCCGGGCCTACCAGGTAGAACCCTCCGCCCTGATAGTCGACCCCACGCTTGCTCATATAACCGGAAAAGAAAAGACGTTGATGAAGGTAGGGGTCCGAATGAGGTTCAAGAAATCCGATCCGGGGTGGATACTGAACTATCTGAATTCGGTCGACGACCCCATCTTTGGGAGTATTTTTTTCGTATTCGTCGGGGCGAAGCCCCATGAGAAACTTCATCACCCGCCAGCGTTCGTAAATTGGCCCAAACAAGTCGAGGGGGTCGTCATTCCAGGGATAAAAATAGCAGGAATGTTTGCACCCCCTGAAGCTGTATTTTTTCCCTGACTCCAGATCGATGATCCGGTGAAAATCCGGCGATCCTTCAAGCATCTTGTGGAATTCAGACGGCTTCGCTTTCCAATACTCGTGAACCCTTCGCCTCAAATCAATCATGAAATCCCCGGGAAATGCCCCCTTGATGAGATAAGCGTCACCACCATAAAGAGAGCTCACGATCGATTCGACAAAAGAATCGGCCTGGCCTTGGACCTTTTCCTTGAATTCCTGGTAATCGATTTGGACAACAGATCGCGCTCGCGCAGGTCTGGGTATCGAATTCTCCAATCTTGCCCACACCGATTTGAACTTATTTTCCACAGCTAACCCTCTAAATGGATTTGTTAAACGGTTGTACTCATTTTATCGGGAGCAAGATCGGCCTTTTCGACCAAGTTTAGCGATTTTGCCGTGTTGAACTTGTAGTCCCCCGTGTAATCCGCATGGCGCAAGACTTCGACCCAGTCCTCTTTGGACAGAATCGTGCACCCCAGCAAGGTCCAGTATCTAAAGAGGCGAAAGTCTTCTTCCGTCTCATAGGCACCGAGGGTGATAAAACTTTTTCCCCTCCCGACCCGCTGGATTTCTTTCAGGCATTTGATGGCATCGGGCAGGTTCAAGGAATACACCGGTCCGATGGCGATGACGAGATCGAATTCCCCAGCGGCAAAAGGCAATTCCGTAAACGGGGCCTTCTGGACAGATGGCCTGACCGAAGGCATGGTGTGGTCGATCGCGTAGCCGGAGATTTCGGTTCCTCTCACCTTGACGGCAGGAAAAATCTGAAGGAACTCGTGCAGCAGAAAACCCTTGTCACTGCCGACTTGCAGAATCGCCGACTGGCCATCGAGCGAATACTCTTGCGCCATGTTTCTTGCGATCGGCGCCCACCGCCCATCATATTTGAGACCTCCATACCCATTACTACGGTCTCCGTCATAGAATTCCTCGGCGCGGCGGGAGGCAATGATCCGGTTGTGGATCGTCCTGATTTTTGGATGAACGAGCCGCGGTTCTTTTGGTTCGGGATAACCCTTCAAGGCGTCAAATTCACGCATGTTTCAGTTCGTTCCCAGCATTTTCCCGATCGCTACCGAGTTTCTGACATCCACAAACAGTTCCAGAATTTCGTCAGCTTCGAGCAGGCCGTTCCGGCCGATGGTGGAGCAGATGGCGATGCAGTAAATGTTGGCTCTGCGGGCCGCTTGAACCCCCAACGGGGAGTTCTCGATCGCAATACAATCTGCCGGGGTCAATCCGAGCTTTTCGGCTCCGCGAAGGTACGGCTCGGGATCGGGTTTCCCACGCACGAACTGGTCCCCTGTTATCAAGGCGTCAAATTGCTCCAAGAAACGTTGCGGTACGGATAATCGCAACTGATCCAGGTGCCCCGCCGTGACGATAGCCATCGGCACTTTCCGGTCCTTTAGTTCGGAAATAAGAAGCTCCACTCCCGGAAAGAAGGTAATTGACTGCCGTTCGACGTAGTATTTCTTTTTCTTTCGAACCAGCTCGTCGATCGCTGCTTCGGTCCAATCAAGCCCCTTGGTAAACTCCCTCGCAACCTCGCGGAGCCCCGCCCCCTCCATAGGGTAATAGTCGTCCGCCTCGATGGGGATTCCATGTTCCCCCAGCGCCGACTTCCAGGCCAGATAATGCCCCTCCATCGTATCGGCCAGGGTTCCATCAAAATCGAACAGGATGCCTTTCAAAGCGGCCGTCAGCGGCTTCGTTTGGCCTGGTCGATCACCTCTTTCATCCATGGGCCGAGATGCTTGTAGTGGGGACAGGAAACGATCCGATCGTCCGTGACGTAGGGCGCATCGACATAGGTGCCGCCGGCATTGTTAATGTCGTCCTTGATGCTGTAGTAGCCGGAGATCTTTCTGCCCTTGACGAGTTTGGCGGAGATCAGCAATTGGCCGGCGTGACAGATTGAACCAATCACCTTTCCGGAGGCGTGAAAGTCGGCGATGAATTTCAGGATATCCTGATCCTGTCTCATGTATTCCATCGCCTTGGCGCCGCCGGGGAGGACCAGGACCTCATAATCTCCCACCTTCAGTTCGGGGATATCCTTGGTGGGGATCACCTTGACCCCGATGCTTCCCAGCACGGTCTCTTTCCCCCGAACCGCGACATCGACTTCATATCCTTCTTCCTGAAGTCGATAATAGGGGTAGACGTACTCGTGGTCTTGAATCTGTTTTCCGGCAATGATGAGTGCTTTTTTGTGCATGTTTCCATCCTTAAGAAATTTACATTTTATTGATGATGCCCAGATTTTCCTCGACTTCACTCGGATCTAAAAAGGGATGACTGTCTTCGAGCGGCGTTTGCTTCATGGTGCCATCCGCATTTCGTCGGTTAATTGCCTTCGGCCCCTGTATCTGGTTGGGGTCCATCATGATTTCGCAGAGGACCGGGCCTTCGTGGTTCATGACTTCCTCAAGACGCTTCTTGAGATCCTGATGGGATGCGAGACGAACTCCTTTAAAACGGTGGGCTTCGGCAATTTTCATAAAATCCGGGAAGGAGATGCCTGATTCCTCGTCGCTTCCCATAATGCGTCCTTCAAATCCAAACTCCTGGGTCTGCTTGATGGTGAGATAGCCGCCATTGTTCAGGACAAACAGTTTAACCGGCAGGCGGTGATGCATAACGGTAGCCATCTCCTGGATCGTCATGAGCAGTCCGCCCTCGCCGGCGATGCAAACCGTTCGCTTTTTCCTATTGGCGAAACAGGCTCCCACCGCCGCCGGCAGCCCCCAGCCCATGGAGGCGAGGCCGCAATTGGTGAATACCCTCTGTCCCTTTTTCACCCGGAACGCCTGATGGGTATTCTGAAAGGCAAACCCCATATCCGTAACGACAATGTCATTGGGCGTCAAGACGTCCGACAGGACATCGATGAAATGATAGGAGTTCACGCTACCGACTTGTTCCCGATATTCAGGCAAGACAACCGGATATTTCCGCTTCCACTGCTGACACTGCGCGAGCCATCGGCCCCACCGCTGGTTATCCGGCTTCGCCTGAGAGAGCTGCCGGTTCAATTCCTCCAGGAAAAGTTTCGCGTCGGTCTGAATTCTCAGATGAAGCTTGACGGTGTCTTTATCCAACTCCGCCTGGTCGATATCGACCATGACGACTTTGGCGTTGCGCGCATAGTCTTTGGCGTTGTA
>DATEVI010000266.1:0-6303 GCA_035281865.1 Geobacteraceae bacterium
GCCACAAATGGTGTAAAGAGCGTTGAGCCTTTCCGGCCGTTTTCGAAGACTTTCATGTGGGGCCCGCTCACGAACAGGCCTGCCCACCTGGCCCAGAACAGCACCGTCAAACCGCTTCCCAATGCAACCATGACCACGACCCATGGAATATCGGCGGCCGCTTCGATTGCCATCCATTTGCTCATCAAAGCGCCGAACGGCGGAAGCATCATGGTCAGGATGCCGATGATGGTTATCCTGGAGACATGGGGCAGGGTATTGTAAAGCCCTCGCATGTCCTCGATATCCCTGCTGCCGATCTCATGCTCGATGGTGCCGACGCAGAGGAATAGCAGGCCTTTGGAAATGGCATGGAAGATGATCAGGATTATCGCCGCGATAATTGCCGGAGGGGTATTGATCCCGGCGCACGCGATAATCAGGCCCAGGTTGGCAATCGTGGAATATGCCAGGATCTTTTTGCCATTGCTCATATTCACCGCCAGCGCCGATGCCGTCAGGAAAGTGAAAGCGCCGAAGGTCGCCACCAGCACGCTCAGATTCGTGCCTTGGAAACCGGGGGCGAGTCTGACCACCAGGTAAACACCCGCTTTAACCATGGTACTTGAATGAAGCAGCGCCGAAACAGGGGTCGGCGCTACCATCGCACCGCACAGCCAGCTTTGAAACGGAACCTGGGCGGCCTTGGTGAACACTGCAAAACAGAGCAGCGCAAATGGCAGAAGAAGGGCCGGCATGAGTTGGGCATTATGGTTTATCAATGCCTGCACGGAAAGTAACTCCGCCGAATTTGTCTTGTAATAGATCAGGATTATCGCGGCAACAAAGGCTACGCCGCCGGTCATATTCATCCACAGTGCCCTTGTGGCGTTTTTTATTGCAATTTCCGTCCTATCGTGGCCGATCAGCATGAAAGAACAGAACGTCGTCACTTCCCAGAAGAAATACATCCACAACAAGTTGTTTGAAAAGACAAGACCATTCATCGCTCCGAGAAAGAGAACCAGGAAAAAGAAAAACCGGGGCTGTCTTGTCTTTTTCAGATGCAGATGATGTTCATGATCTTCCATATACTTGATGCCAAATATGCAGATGAGGGAACCGATAATGGAGATTATCAGATTCATTATTATGGACAGGTTATCGACGTAAAAAGCCGGTGTAATCTCGACATGGTGAACCATTTTGAATTCGAAGTAGGCAAGAGGTACTATTTGCAGCAGAGTTAATAAAATAACCAGTGGATTTCCAAGCTTGAAGGCAATTCCCAGGATGATAAAGAGCAAGGCAAAATCAGCCAGAGTTATAATGGAATTTATGTCTATGCCCAATATAGACTCCGGAGTGTACGTAAAGGGGCCATTCCGCAACAACATCAGCGAGCTTATCGTCAGAATTATCCCCGTAATCACAACAATGGCGGCCCTGATACTATGTTTTTTAGTGACAAAACATAATGCGGCCGCAATCGCCGGCAACAGAATACTGACGCCAACCAATCCGTCGATCATCACCGTTTACCTCCCTTCTGATAGAAAACCGCTTTCCCCATGCAATACCGCGACATTTTGCCTCCTTTCAGCATCTTTGTTTTACTATTGAGACGGAAAACCCACTTGGAAGCAACAAATGACCATTTCAGGACGGAATTTTAAAACAAGCTATTGTTTACCTAAAAATTTTTAGTGTCAAGAAAAATTTTAGCATATGTAAAACATTTTACTAGTATTGAAGTTGGTATGGAAAACTTGCGAGTTTTTGCGAGACCATTAATATGCGGGGAAACGGGTGGGAAAGAATTCAATTGCGAACAGTTGAAGGGAATTTCATATTCATCAGGCTTTCAAACGGCTGAGCAGTTCCAGGACCTTTTCTTCAGCGGAGGCCAGCGAAGCACGGGCTGCATCGCTAAAACCTTCTCCAAAATCAAAATCCGCGCAAGGAATAGAGATCAACCATGCTTGCGGATGTTTGCCGTAAAGGTGTTCGGCATAAGCAAGCAGAGTAGATGGGTCAAAGTGGTGACCGAAACTCTGCGTTAAGGCTTTCGAGTCAAGTTTACGAATTTCCACGCCTTCCGGCACTTCCTGATCCTGATTTGCATCCCGCGCTACGGAGGCATCCATGAAATGAACTGCGGTGACGTCCGGGGCAGCTATTTCATCGGCCAACTCGGGCGCCAATTGGTGGGCTTCCAGGACACGTAGGTCACCATCGCCGCACCGCTCTTTCACAGTTCTTGCCAGTGCAGGGCCGGCGCCGTCATCCCGACGCAAACTGTTTCCATATCCGATGATCAAGATCATGCCGAACCCTGAAAATAAAACGGTCCGTGAAGTGACATCGCAACTTGATGCGATTCATCACGGACCATCCGGTAATTTATCCGTAAATGAGACTCAACCGCGCGATATTTCTTTTAACATGCTGCCGTCGGGAGCTAGGAGTTCTATGGTTAAAGGCATCTTTCCGACGGCATGGGTCGAACAGCTAAGACATGGATCGAAGGCACGGATGCCGTGTTCAACCCGATTGAGAATGCCCTCGCTGATGTTGTCACCCTTGATGTATTGCTTCGCTATGTTCGTTATGGTCCTGTTCATCGCCATATTGTTGTGACCCGTGGAAACGACAAGATTGACATCCGTTATGAGACCATTACGGTCCACCGTGTAATCGTGAATGAGCGTACCTCGCGGCGCTTCGGTCATTCCGACACCTTTCAGCCTGTTCACACCCCCTTCGGCCCGGACCCAATCGTCGAGGATGTCCTTATCCTTCAGTGTTTCCTCAATCTTTTCCAGGGCGAAGAGGATTTCTATCAGACGTGCATAGTGGAAGTGGAATCCACTGGTAACCGCCCCGCCTTTGCCTAAGCGACGGAACTGCTCCAGTTCCCTGTCGGCCCTCGGTGTTCCGGCATAATCGCATACATTGAGACGGCCCAACGGCCCAACCCGGTACATCCCGGCGGACTCCTTGAAGTTATACGGCCCTTGAGACTTGAAGTACGGGAATTTCAGATAGCTCCAGCTTTCCGAGGCTTCTTCGATATAGTCCCGGTACTTGTCGTTCTGGATTCCCGGCTCGATAATCTTTCTGTGCGTATCGACAAATCTCATCAGGCCGTCATAATGTTCCAGGCCTCCCGCCGGTGTAACCAATCCGGCGAACATCGACGGAAAATCGTAAATCTTCACTTCCTCGGCAAATTTGTCGAGGTTACTCTTGAGCAGATTCAGGGCAGTCTCTATAGTTTCAAAGGCTTCTGGCAACATCGCTCTGATAGCCTCCCGCTTTTCAGCGGTAAGCGGCTCCCTGACCCCGCCGGGAACAGCCCAGGCCTGATGAATACTCTTGTCGGCGACGATTCGGATAATCTCCTGCCCTATGCCGCGAAGCCGTACTCCCTTGCGGGCCAGATCGGGATATTTCTGTATCAGGCCCATGACATTGCGTGTCGCCGGATCGCTGTCAAACCCCAGGAGAAGGTCCGGAGCGCTGAGATGAAAAAAACTCAAGGCATGGCTTTGAACGAACTGCCCCCAGTTCATTATCTCTCGCAGCTTGACGGCGGTCGGAGGAACCGCCACGCCCATGATGGAATCGCCTGCCTTTACCGAAGCGAGCGCATGGCTGGTCGGGCATATACCGCAGATGCGGTTGGTGATGCCGGGCATTTCATAAAAGGGCCGCCCGATGCAGAATTTCTCGAAGGCACGAAATTCAACGACATGAAGACGGGCTTCGTCAACTGCCCCGGTATCGTCCAGTTGAATGGTAATCTTTGCGTGCCCTTCAATCCGAGTGACTGGTTCGATATGAATTTTTTTTGCCATATTCTTGTGCTCCTTCTCCTCAATTAGCCGAACGTGATCGCTTCCGCCGGCAATTGCGGTTTCTCTCCGGCAAGAAGAGCAGCTATCGTTAAAAAGATTCGATCCGGATCAGGCGGACAACCGGGCAGGTAAATGTCGATTGGCACGGCAGCGTGCAGCGGATGCACCTTGGGTAACAGCACCGGCAATATGTCTACTGCTTCCGGACCTTTGGGAATGCTGCCGGGTCCCGCCTGATAGACTTTCGTCAGGATATCGTCAATGTCCAGCTTGTTGCGCAACTGCGGCGTATTGCCGGTTACGGCACAGTCCCCGAAGCTGATGACGATTTTGCTGCGTTCCCGGATCTGTAACAGCAGTTCCAGGTTTTCGGTGTTGCACAAAGCACCCTCAACCAATACCACGTCCACATCATGCGGGTATTCCTTTATGTCGACGATCGGGCTGTAAACAAGATCAATCTGGTCCGCCAGATCAATCAATTTTTCATCCAGGTCGAGGAAACTCATGTGGCAGCCGGAACAGCCGCCCAACCAAACGGTCGCCAATCTAACTTTGTTTGCCATCGCAGTATCCCTTCACAGGTTTATTGGTGAACACAATCAGCCTGTCAAATGTAGCTCCACTGTTTCTTTTCCCGCCCTTCCTTGATCCAACGAACGAAACCGACATCCTTCTGCATCTCGGCCACAGTGGATCCCTTCCAGAAGAGGGTGCCGGTGGGGCAAACGTTTACGCATTTCCCACATTTGGTGCAGGTAATGCTCTCTCCCCATTTCTGGTGCATGTCGATGATTATCCTGTTATCGACACCGCGCCCCTGCATGTCGAGTGTATGGGCGCCTTCGATCTGATCGCAGGCCCGGATACAGCGGGTACAGCTTATGCACCGGTTGTGGTCCAGTCCGTTTCTCTCGTGGGTAAGGTCTATTGCGGGGAGGTCCGGGCAGCGATATTCGAAACGCGTGTGGTCCACTCCAAGTTCAGCGCATCGGGCACGCAACTCGCAGCTGCCGTTTGCCACACAAACGGAACAGATATGATTCCTTTCGGAAAGCAGGAGCTCAAGAAGCATCTTTCGGTACTCCTTGAGTTGTTCTGTATGGGTTTGGACCACCATTCCATCCTGGGCCTCGGTCGTGCACGCGGGCATGAGCCTTCTGGCACCCTCCACCTGTACGAGGCAGAGCCTGCAAGCGCCAACGGGGGTTAAGCCTTCCAGGTGGCAAAGCGTCGGCAGGTCGACTCCATTCTGGCGGCAAGCCTCAAGGAGCGTTACACCGGCAGGAGCGCTTACATCTTGACCATTTATATTCAAAGTGATGACTAACATCGGTTTACCTCCGATTACGATTTTGCGGCTTCCTTGATGCGTCGCGGTAATTCCTCGACAAGCTTTGCCAGAGGCACGTCGTTCATCGGACAGACTCCGACCGGACATCTGTTTTCTTTGATATGCGCCTCGTATTCTTCCCTGAAATACCTGAGCGTGCTCAATATCGGGTTTGGCGAAGTGAAACCAAGGCCGCACAAGCTGGTGTCCTGAACCATCTTGCCAAGTTCCTGAAGTTTATCCAGATCTGCCATTTCAGCACTGCCGTTGCAAATCCGCTCCAGCATCCGCAGCATCTGCGGTGTTCCGGCACGGCAGGGAATGCATTTGCCACAGCTCTCGTCACGGCAAAAATCCATGAAAAACCTTGCCACGTCGACCATGCAGCTTTTGTCGTTCATGATGACTAGACCGCCTGAACCCATGATCGAACCGAGTGCCGCCAGATTTTCGTAATCCACCGGAGTGTCGAGATGGGCCGCCGGTATACACCCTCCGCTGGGCCCTCCGGTCTGGGCTGCCTTGAATTCAGCCCCCTTGGGTATCCCGCCACCAATGTCAAACACGATCTCACGGAGAGAAATGCCCATGGGTACTTCGATCAGGCCGGTGTTATTTATCTCGCCTGCCAGAGCGAAGATCTTGGTCCCCTTGCTTTTTTCCGTACCGATACTTGCGTACCAGTCGCCGCCACGATTGATGATCGGTGCGATGTTGCCGAAGGTCTCGACATTATTGATCAGAGTCGGACATCCCCACAGCCCGCTATTGGCGGGAAAGGGCGGACGCGGATAGGGCTGGCCTCGACGTCCCATAACGGAGGTCAACAAGGCCGTTTCTTCGCCGCAGACGAAGGCGCCGGCCCCGAAACGGATGTCGATGCGGAAGTTGAAGTTGCTGCCGAAGATGCGGTTACCCAGTATTTCCGCCTTTTCCGCCAGCTTGATGGCTTTCCTGAGCCTCTCGGCAGCCAGAGGATACTCAGCTCGCACATAAATGTAACCCTGATCCGCCCCAACGGCGTAGGCTGCAATCGCCATCCCCTCGATAACGAGGAATGGGTCCGATTCCATGAGTGTACGGTCCATGTAGGCGCCGGGGTCACCTTCATCACCGTTGGCGACCAGATAT
>DATEVI010000267.1:0-3087 GCA_035281865.1 Geobacteraceae bacterium
AATTTTTTTAGTGCAATTATTCTGGGTCTATATGCCCGGAATTACAGCTTATTCTCCCTGCAGCCACTGGTCGATCAGAGTCTGTTCGGCGTTCCATTCACCGCCCAGGCGGAGGAGGAGAAAGGTCGCAAAGAGGCTGTCAAAGAGCTGCATCCCCTGTTCGAGCACGAACATCCTCTCATAGAAGACCGCCTCCCTTTCACTTGCCGCATCGACGGTATCATCCTTTTCTATCCTGACCGAGGGGGCCTTGAACGAAGCGAAGTGAAACATTTCCCCCTTTAGCGTCATCTTCCAGAGGAGTTCATCCTTTTCCAGGTGAATAGTCGCTTCCATGATCCGCTTTCCAGCGGCCAGGGCGGCGTGCACTTCGCTGAACCGGTCCTGGGGACCGGCCGCGGTTATCTTCTGAATGCCGTGTTCACTCTCGCTGAATAGCACCAGGCGATTGTCCAGGTAGGCCGTGAACGGTTCGTTTTCCGGGCCGGCGCCGGGGCGGTTGACCCGGTATTCCGACGAATCGTTCAGGGTCCTGAAAAGCAGCCAGAGCAGGAAGTCCCAGCCGATCCACCGGTTGCTCTTGATCATGTCCAGGGCCGCTTCGGAGGAGGCCTGGTTTGCCTTTCCGAGTTCGGGCCTTAGAGACTCGTCCGTTACCGCCTCCGCACGGGCAAAAGGGTGAACGGCGATGAGCCTGAGTCCTTCGAAAGTCTTCTTGAACTGGGTCTCGAAAAGTTCGACAACGGCCGGAGTCAGTGTAGTAAAGGAAACGACACCTGAACGGGTATCCCACACGGCATCCCAGGCCGAGGGCACAGGAAGAGTCTTGGCCAGCAGCGATGCGCGCACCGCATCCCGCAATTCCTCCTTTTTCTGCTTGGGAACGCGGTTCAGCCCGGGGTTTTCGCTGAGATATTCATGCTCGGCTACCTGTTGATAAGCTTTCAGAAGGGCGGACGGAATGCGCCGCTGGTCTCGCCGCAGCGTAAAAACCAGGTAGTGATCGCGCCAGAAGGCGGCGGGTGTCGAGAAGTCGCTGTCCCGGTGATTGTCCACATGCACCCAGCCGACTGACATTTCGGCCGCGCCATCGTCTATCGGTTTGAAGCCGTTTGAAGCCAGACGATCGGCTGCCCACTGGAAAAGGTCCGCAGTGGATGGAAGTTCCCCTTCTACCTTGAAATTACAGATATTTACAGTATTGGAAAGAATGCCCATGGTGTTACTCCCGCTCTTTGGATTATTGAAAGGTGCGAATGGTAGCCGATATCGGAACTACAATCAAGCAGTTTACTGGACGCCCGGAAAAATCACTTCAATGTGCGGCATCCTTCCTGTACATTGGAAATTGAGCTTCAGGGCAAATACCTCGGAAACAGGAGTGCAGGAACATGAAACACATTTACATATTTTCCGATTCCACCGGAGAAACAGGTGAAAGGATCGTAAGGGCAACCCTTTCTCAATTTGACCATGCCGGCATCTTTGTGCACAAGAAGAGCCATTTGAGGACTTTTGACGATGTCATAAAGGCGATGGCAGCCGTGGCGATGAACCCTGGGCTGATCCTGTACACTCTCGTCGACGTGAAACATACAGAATTTCTTAACGCGGAAGCGGAAAGGCTCGGCATAAAAACGATAGACCTGATCACCCCGGTTATCAGCGAGATGAAAGGTTTCCTCGACCTGCCGGCAAAGCACAAGCCGGGCCTCCTGTACACGATGAACGAGGAATACCTCAGGAGAATCGAGGCGATCAACTTTACTGTAGCCCATGACGACGGCCAGCTCACGAAAGACCTTCCCAGGGCAGATATCGTGCTTGTCGGACTGTCAAGGACTTCGAAGACCCCACTTTCCATGTATCTGGCCCATCGAGGGTTCAAGGTTGCGAACATCGCCCTGGTTCCCGGCGTTGAACCGCCAAAGGAGCTCTTCCAGGTCGACCAGGACAAGGTCATGGGGCTTGTCATCAGTGTCGAACGCCTGGTGAGCATCCGTATGGCAAGGCTTTCCAAGCTCGGGCACAACATTCGGGACAGTTACGCAAACTTCGAGCAGGTCGAAGCTGAGCTGACATATTCCCGGCAGCTGTTCAGAAAAAACCCCAAATGGGTGATCATTGACATGACCAATAAGGCAATAGAAGAGGCTGCCGGAGAAATTCTGAGAAAGGTAGAGTCGGATGTAAGCGAGCGGTAAGTGGAACAGAGTGGCAGGTGGTTGAAAGTCAGTAGTCTGAAGGTGTGAGGTGTGAGGCTGGGGACTGGTCAGGCTAGTCCCGGAAGAAGCTTTATGATTCCCTTGGCGAAAAGCTCTATGGCGATTGCCGCCAGGAGAAGGCCCATCAGCCTGCTTGCTACGTTCAAACCGATCCTGCCCAGGAAATTTCCGAGGCGGGTGGCCGTCCTCAGCACGAGCCAGGTGACAAACGCGGCGAGAACACAGCAAAGAATGATCAGTGCCCGGTGGGTCCAGCTGTCTGCCAGATTCGTGTAAACGATGATCGTCGATATGCTGCCGGGGCCGGCCAGTAGTGGAATGGCAAGCGGAACTACGGCAATGCCTTCCCGCGATATGGCCGCCGCGGCTTCCTCGGGTGTGCCCTTGGAAAAGGCTTCCTCGGCCTGCATCATCGATACCGCCATGAGGAAAAGCAGGATGCTTCCGCCCACCTGAAAGGATGCGATGCTGATGCCGAAAAAATCCAGGAGTCTTTCACCAACCAGGGCGGAAGCGGACAGGATAACGGCAACGGAGATTCCAACCGTCCGTGTCAGCTTTTTCCTTTCCGCGTCGGAGGAATTCCCGGTAAGCGCAAGGAAGACGGGAATGGCTCCGAACGGATTCAGGATTGCAAGCAGGGCAGTGAATATTTTGACGTATTGTGACCAGTGCATGGCTGGTTTCCTCGCCCTACCGTCTTCTGTTCCTGCCCGTGTACAGAAGCATCCCCACCGGCGGCAGGCAGGTGGCTGCGATGAGGCCGACAGCCTTTACGGGAAGCTTCCCGGACTTGAAGTATATCGCGGCAAATGCCGATACCATCAAGAACATAAGGAGCGCTGATAAAGCTACTATATAT
>DATEVI010000268.1:0-2428 GCA_035281865.1 Geobacteraceae bacterium
CAGACAAAAGCGGGACAAAATCCATAGAAGAGGTTCATATATCGTCTGTCTTTGTCTGTGTGGGTCCGTGGCTAATTACATCATTAGGGATTCGGAACTTATTGATATACCGTTTATCATTGTAGGGGCGAAGCATACGGCTCATCTGCTTCGCCCTTGTTCCCACGAAGATCAAAGGCGGGCGAAGCAGAAGAAACTTGCTTCGCCCCTACTTTGCCCCTGCACCAAAAATGGTATTTTGGTAAACGCCATGTCCCTTAGAGATACTCCTGCAGATCTCGTCGCTGCAACTCTTCCACAATTTTTTTAACTTCCTGGGCGCGCTCCGTGCGGCAGACGAGAAGGGCATCGTCGGTGTTCACTATGACCAGATCCTGCACGCCGACAAGCGCGACAATCTTGCCTCCGCCGGAAACGATGCATTTCCCGGAATCGACGGTCACAAGGTCCCTGACATTGATGACCACATTTCCGGCACAATCGTTCTCTATCACTTCCGGCAAGGCGCTCCAGCTGCCCACATCGCTCCAGCCGAAGGAGCTGGGGACCACGACGACATTATCGGCTCTTTCCATGACGCCGTAATCTATGGATTCACCTGAAATACTTTGATACATGGCGAGTACCTGCGGCTTCAGGTCCGACAATTCCCATATATCCCCGGAAAAGACCAGGCTGTCCAGGGCGGAAGCCAGTGCAGCCATATGTTCGGTTATCCGGCAGAGTATCACGTCCGCCCGCCAAATGAACATGCCGCTGTTCCAGTAAAAATTTCCCGCCTCCAGAAATTCCGCCGCCTTCGCCACATTCGGCTTCTCGACAAATCTTTTTACGGGATAGGGTCCCGTACCCCGCATCTCCGCATCGACCTCGATATAGCCGTACCCTGTTTCGGGACGGGTCGGCACGATTCCCATTGTCACCAGGTAGCCGTTCCGTGCTGAATGTATCCCTTTTTCGATGGTCAGGCGGAATTCTTCTTCATTCGTAATGTAGTGGTCCGCGGGAAGTACTACCATCAAACCTTCCGGATCATGATGTGCAATGACGGCTGCCGCAAGGCCGATTGCCGGTGCCGTATTACGTCCCACCGGTTCTTCCAATATATCAATCCGGACTTTGTCCAGATATTGATCCAGTTGCGCCGCTGTCTCTCCGGCCTGCAACGCGTTGGTTACGACCAGGACCCGTTTCGGCGAGAGAGGCAACACCCTTTCCACGGTCCGCTGCAACATCGATTTACCGCCAAGTATGGACATCAGCTGTTTGGGATTTTTCCCCCGTGAAAGGGGCCAGAAACGTGTGCCGGAACCTCCGGCCAGAATAACGACGTACATGACTTAATTCTCCTGGCTGTGTATTTTTCGGACAAGGAAGAAAAGGCGGCGTGTACAGAAAAGTTAACCTGCGTAAAATGCGAACGAAAGTGTAAGTCTATAGCAAGAATAAGTCAAGAGACCTTCCTTCCCTCCTGCGGGTAACCGTAACTCTCTGTTTTTACGACTTTATTTTTTGTGGGAAATGAACGCGATCCGCGCTATCGAATTTTTCATATCGCCCTGCCCATGAGTGTATGGACAGATGGAGTTTTCAGGAAAACGTTATAGAATTTGTAAAACAAAAAGCAATAATAGCTGTAATAATGGTTTATGTTTTATTGTAACAAAAAATGTCCTGGACATATGATCAAATCATGGCATACTAATGCTGAAAAATAGAACAATGGACAAGGGTGCTCCACATACACAAAGGTTCAAAGGTGAGCGCAATGAAATTATTCAATCCCCTTTTGAAGCTGGTAGTTCTTGTTCTGGCCTTTCCCGTCGTCCTTCTACTTCTCTTTGAGGGACTCTGCCTCATATTTACCGACAAAATACCCGGTATCCTCCGGAAGCAAGCATCCTCAGCGGACAGATGATCCGCGCTATTGCAAAGACACGTCGCCGTTGACAGCTCATGCCATATGATATTAAAATGAGTTTAGGAAGAGAAAATTCCCCGGTACGTCTGGGGCATGCGGAGACAGTAGAGGAAAACTGTCGACATTGATGAATCACCTTCCCGGATCCAGGCGTGGTGTGCAAGTCTTCACTGAAGAAGAAAACCTGAAGCGCTTTTCCGGGACATGCTTGAAGCAAAGAGCAGAATCTCATAACTGTTCTGCGGTACTCCGGACGTAGCCGGGTGTTTTTTCGAAGCTGTGCAGGCAGGGCAAGACGGAAAGCCCCCGTATTCAGAGGGGGCTTTTCTATTGAATGTAAGCGACTAAGGGTCTGTCATGCAATATCCATTACATTCTTGCATCTCATCTTCAGGCCGTCTTTTGCCGCTCTTCAATCGCCAAATCCTCGACGTAGCCTTGCTACGCCTGCGGTTTGACTCAATCAGATCGACCAAATCCGACCTAAATCCGAGCGCCATAATGTAA
>DATEVI010000269.1:0-4800 GCA_035281865.1 Geobacteraceae bacterium
AGCCAGTAACCCACAAAATATGGACATACTCGTTTGGCCATGTTTGCGACCTATTCCTTTCTGTTCTGTCGACATCAAAAGCCGGCTGCTTTTTCAGAGCCGGATCAGTCCTTGGCCACACAACAAAAAAGCCGCTTCCGACAACAAACTGCTGACGGAAGCGGCTTCTTCATTTCACCAACGACCCACAAGGGAACTCATGCATCCCCCAAAAAATTCAACTAATTAAAATGTGTGTCTTCTTATTACCCCTTCCAAAAGTTGAATGTCAATGATTTTAATTTCCCCTACCCTTTGATTTCTTCCAGTTCCTCCCAGCGCAGGTAAGCACCTTCCAGCTCCGTTTCCAGCGTCTCCAACCGAACCTTGAGATTGGCTACGTTAGCCCCTGCGGTCCGGTAGATTTCGGGATCGGCGAGGGTCTGGTGCAGGTTTTCCTGCTCTTCCTCCAGAGCGGCGATCCGGTCCGGAAGCGTTTCCAGTTCCCGTTCTTCCTTGAAGCTCAGCTTGCGTGCCCGCTCCGCCTGTCTGCGCGGTTTGGCCTGGGCCTGCGAGGTGGCTGCGGAAGGTTGAGTGGCGGTTTGCGCCGCGGACTGTCGAAGCCAGTCATCGTAGCCGCCGACATATTCTCTCACGTTGCCATCCGTGCCGATGGCCAGCGTGCTGGTGACCACGTTGTTGAGAAAATCCCTGTCATGGCTGACGAGGAGTATGGTCCCGGAATATTCGAGAAGAAGCTCTTCGAGAAGGTCGAGCGTTTCCACGTCCAGATCGTTGGTTGGTTCGTCCATTACCAGGACATTGGACGGCCGGGTGAACAGTTTTGCCAGCATGAGACGGTTGCGCTCGCCCCCGGACAGCACGTGTACTGGAGTGCGCGCCCGTTCCGGAGTGAAAAGGAAGTCCTGCAGGTAGCCGATTATGTGGCGGCTCCTGCCGTTGATGATCAGGGTGTCGTTCCCCTCTCCCACGTTTTCCTGCACGGTCTTTTCCGGATCGAGCTGTTCCCGCATCTGGTCAAAGTAGATCACCTCACGACGGCTGCCAAGGCGGATGCTCCCCTCCCGAGGTTCCAGTTCCCCGAGCAGCAGACGAAGCAGGGTGGTTTTCCCCGAACCGTTGGGGCCGATGATCCCCACCCTGTCTCCACGCATGATTGTCGCATTGAGGGTTTTGATGACCGGACGACTGTCATATGAGAAACTAACTCCTTCCGCCTCGCAGACCAGTTTTCCGGAACGCTCGGCCTCCTGGAGCTGTACCTTCGCCGTGCCGACCCTTTCACGCCGCTGCACCCTCTCCTCGCGCATCTTAACAAGTGCGCGGACGCGCCCTTCGTTCCGTGTGCGGCGCGCCTTTATCCCCTGCCGGAGCCATACCTCTTCCTCGGCGAGTTTCTTGTCGAATAGAGCCTGCCGTTGCATTTCGGTTTCAAGCAGCGATTCGCGGCGCTCGACGAATGTGTCGTAATCGCAGGGGAAGGCATACAGCCTGCCACGGTCCAACTCGGCAATCCGGTTTGACAGTCTGCGCGCAAAGGCGCGGTCGTGGGTGACGAAGACAAAGGTCTTCACGTTCTTGAGAAGGAACTCCTCGAGCCAGACGATGGTCTCTATATCCAGGTGGTTGGTCGGCTCGTCGAGCAGCAAAATATCAGGGGACGAAACCAGGGCTCGGGCCAGAAGTACTCTGCGCCGGGTGCCGCCGGAAAGAGTTTCGAACCGGGCGTCGGGATCGAGGTTCAGGCGCGCCAGAATCCTCTCCACCTCCTGGTGCAAATGCCAACCGCCTTCATCTTCGAGTCTCTTCTGCAGGTCCTCCAGACGCCTCAAAAGAGCGTCCCCTCCCTCCTCAGCAAGGAGATGCCCCATATGGTGGTATTCCGCCAGCAGCGCGGCTGCGTTACCCATTCCCGCCGCAACCACATCGAAAACCGGGCCGGAAAGCCCGTCCGGGACTTCCTGGGAAACCAGCGCAACCCGCAAACCCTGCTGCCTCGAAATCTCCCCTTGTTCGGGAACAAGTTCGCCTGTAATCAGTTTCAGAAGCGTCGATTTTCCCGTGCCGTTCCGGCCCAGGAGACAGAGCCTGTCTCCCTCCTCCACATGCAGATTAGTTCCATCCAAAAGCGGCGGACCGCCGAAAGCAAGACTGACATTCCGAATTGCAAGTAGTGCCACAAACACCTCTTATTTCAATATCTTGTAAATCAGGTAGTATCAGAGCTTCCATCTTCTCTTAATTCTCAACTTTCGTCAACACACCCAACATAATCCGGCAATTACCGGCTGTCCACCAACTCCTGACTCCTGACAGTACTCACCCCTCCAGCATCTTTCCCATTTGCGCGAAGAAATCGCCCGCCATCCGTTCCGTCTCCTCTTCCGTCGCCGCCAACGCGGACTTTCCCTTCTGATGATTCAGCAGATGTTCCGGCAGTTCCTCGAGGAAGCGGCTCGGTTGCCGCTCCTGGAGCTTTCCGTATTTTTTCCGGTGCAGGCAGCGGGTAATGGTCAGGTGTTTTCTTGCCCGTGTTATGCCGACGTAGCAAAGCCTCCGTTCCTCGTCAATAGATAACTGTTCACTGATCGATTTGTCATGGGGTAACAGACCCTCCTCCATTCCAACCAGAAAGACATGGGGAAATTCCAGCCCCTTGCTGGAATGGAGCGACATGAGTACAACCGCGTCATTCCCAAGCTCTTTCTTCTTTTTGCCCGGATAACCGTCATCTTCCGCCAGGGAAACCTTCTCCAGAAACCCGGCCAGGGTGGGGTCGGCCGTTCTCTCTTCATAGCCCGCCGCGGCGTTCACGATCTGCTCGATGTTCTCCGCCCTTCTTCGCGCCGCCGACGGATCATCGATGGTACGGTGCAGTTCATCCTCGATGCCGAGCGTTTTGAAAAGTTCCGCCACTTTATCGGCCAGCCTCCCCTTCGTCAAGAAGCGCTGTCTTGACTGGCTGAGGAGACTGTGAAAATCGAGCACTTTGTCCCTGATCGCCGCTGGTATTTCCGGAATTTCTCCAACTCTGCCGAACGCCTCGAACAGCGGGCACCCCTGCTCCATGGACCATTGGTTTATCTTTAGAACCGTCCCATCCCCTATGCCGCGCCGTGGAAAATTGACGATGCGCAGGAGCGCGACCTCATCCCGCGGATTGCTGATGGCCTTGAGATAGGAGATTGAGTCCTTGACTTCCTTTCTTTCGTAAAACTCCATTCCGCCGATGAGGACGTACGGGATATCCTCGTAGCGGAGCTGCTCCTCGAAGGCCCGGCTCTGTGCGTTGGCGCGATAGAGGACGGCAAAGTCACCATAGGAAATCTTGTTTTTGAACCGTTCCAGTTGAATCCTTTCAACCACCGTGGTCGCCTCTTCTTCATCATCCTGAGCCACGATCAAATCGATGAGTCTGCCCGCCCCGGTATCGGTCCACAGTGTCTTTTCCTTTCTCTTCGCGTTGTTCCGGATTACGGTATTTGCCGCCTGAAGGATATTGCCGGTGGAGCGGTAGTTCTGTTCGAGCTTGATGACCTTGCATCCTTGATAATCCTTCTCGAAATCGAGAATGTTCCCCACGTCCGCACCCCGCCAGCCGTAGATCGACTGGTCGTCGTCACCGACCACGCAGAGGTTGCGGTATTTTGCAGCCAGCAGCTTGATGAGAAGATACTGCGCCGCGTTGGTATCCTGGTATTCGTCCACCATTATGTAGCGGAATCGTTCCTGCCAGCGCTCCAGCACGTCGGGCCTGCTTTGGAAAAGATCGATGGCCAGCATGATGATATCGTCGAAATCAAGGGCGTTGTAAGCCTTGAGTGCCGACTGGTATTTCGGATAAACCTCGGCGGCAAGCAGTTCGTATTCGTCCTCGTATCTTGGGGAAAAGTCCCCTGGTTTGATAAGCCTGTTCTTTGCCGCGGAGATCTTCCACAGGATCATCTCAGCGTCGATTTTTCTCCCGTCCGAGCTAAACTCCCGAACGATCTGCCTAATAAGGCCCACCTGGTCCGATGACGAATAGATGCTGAAATTGCGCTTGTAGCCGAGATGCTCGATCTCCTTGCGCAGGATTCGAACACACAGGGAATGAAAGGTGGACACGATAATCCCATCCGACCTTTGCTTCCCCACCAGTCCGTGGACACGCTCTTTCATTTCGTTGGCCGCCTTGTTGGTGAACGTGACGGCAAGGATATTCTCGGGAGCGACTCCCTTGTTCAGTATGAGATAGGCGATGCGGCAGGTGATGACGCGAGTTTTCCCCGAGCCGGCACCGGCCAGAAGGAGGAGCGCTCCTTCAGTATGCTTCACCGCGGAAAGCTGCTGCGGATTGAGAGTACGTAAATCAAGCATGCAAAACCTCTTGTAATAATTAACGAAAAAACAAAACAACCGGGCATTTGCCCGGCCATATATTGATAACAGAACTAAGCCGGGAGGTCAAGGAGGCAGAAGACAGCGACAGTAACCAGTAACCTGACACCTAACACCTTTACCTATTGATTTAATTTCCATTCTGACTATACTGTGGCCCATGCGAAAGAAACTCTTAATTTTTGTACTACTCTCTTCCGTACTGACCGCCTGTAGCACAACCCGCAAGGTCACCGTCGAACCCGGCGCCCCCGGCCTGCGCCCTTGGCAGAGGCCATATACGGTGGACGGGGAAAGGTATGTGCCGCTCCTGAGCGCCGAAGGCTACAGGGAAGAAGGCCTGGCGTCCTGGTACGGCAAAGAGGAACACGGCGGACCGACAAGCAACGGCGAGGTCTACGACATGTACAAAATGACCGC
>DATEVI010000270.1:0-5054 GCA_035281865.1 Geobacteraceae bacterium
TCGGTTCAGGGTCGCCTGGACCGTTCGACAGGAAAATGCCGTCGGGGTTCATGGCAAGAGCCTCATCAGCAGGAAAAGTTGCGGGCACCACCGTCACGTCACAACCTGCTGAAACAAGACAGCGCAGAATGTTGAACTTGATCCCGAAATCGTATGCCAGAACCTTATATTTCTGGTTCGCTCTGTTGTTGCTGGAATAACCCGTGCCCAGTTGCCATAACCCTTCAGTCCATTCAAAAGGTTTGTCGCATGTAACACCACTCGCCAGATCAAGCCCAGCCATGCTGGGGACCGCGCGCACCTTGGCGAGGAGGCTCTGAATATCGGAATCGACAGTGGAAATTATCCCGTTCTGGGCTCCCTTATCCCTCAAATGCCTTGTCAACGCCCTCGTATCAATCCCTTGTATGCCGACCACCCCGTTTTCCTTGAGATAGGAATCGAGACTCATGGTTGCCCGCCAGTTCGAGTAACAATCCTGGTACTCCTTGACGATGAAACCGGAAAGATATAGCCGGTCGCTTTCGATGTCTTCGGGATTTATTCCCGTATTGCCGATCTGAGGATAGGTCATGGTAACCATCTGCCCCTTGTAGGAGGGATCGGTCAAAACCTCCTGATAACCGGACATGGCGGTATTGAACACCACCTCACCGGACGCCTCGCCGGTCGCCCCGAACGACTTTCCTTCGAATATACGGCCGTCGGCAAGTGCCAGTATTGCTTTCATAAAATCTCCCACGATATATATTTTCGCGGGAGCAGCTTCAGCGGCGATAATCGCGTCTGAAGGTGCTCCTACAGTTCAGTCTTGCTTATATACTACCTTACCGCCCACAATCGTGTAAACGGCCTGGCCTTTCATTTTCATTCCTATGAAAGGTGAATTACCGGATTTGCTTTTTATTTTTTCTTTTGTGTATATCCACTCGAAGTCCGGATCGATTATGGTAATGTCCGCAACCGCTCCGGCTTGGAGCGTTCCCCGGTCAATACCTAGTATCTTCGCAGGGTTGAAAGACATTTTTTCAACCAGTCCTTTAATATCCAGCACCTTTTCTTCCACAAGTTTAAGCGAGAGGGGAAGTGATGTTTCCAGCCCGATTATGCCGTTCAGTGCGAGGTTGAATTCGAGGTCTTTCTCATCAAAGTGGTGAGGAGCATGATCGGTGGCTATGGCATCGATAGTACCGTCCTTGAGAGCCTCCTTTATCGCCTGGATGTCGGAAGCTTCACGCAAGGGCGGATTCATTTTCGCATTTGTGTCATAGCCGCGGACGGCGTCGTCGGTAAGAGTGAAATAATGCGGTGCAGTCTCACAGGTGACCCTGACGCCGCGAGCCTTGGCGCCCCTTATAATGCGAAGCGCGCCCTTTGTTGATACATGCGCAATGTGAATGGGAGAATCGGTAAACTCGGCAAGATAGACATCCCGGGCTACGGCTGCATCTTCAGCAACCCGCGAAATGCCTCTCAGGCCGAGCTCGGTGGAGGTGAACCCTTCGTTCATCACCCCTTCTCCAACCAGAGAAAGATCTTCAGAGTGGGAGATGAGCATGATTCCCATGCCCTTTGCGTATTCCAGCGCCCTGCGCATCAACTCGGAGTTGATTACCGGTTTTCCGTCATCGGAAACGGCGACGCACCCCGCTTCCCTCAGATCACCCATTTCCGCGAGATGTTCACCCTTGCTGCCCTGGGTAATGGAGCCAACTGGAAAAACATTGACCAGACCCTCGGATTTTGCCTTGGCTACTATGTAAGTGGTAACAGCCTTGTTGTCGTTCACGGGTTTGGTGTTAGGCATACAGGCAATGGATGTGATTCCTCCGGCCGCCGCTGCTCTGGTCCCGGTAACGATATCCTCCTTGTATTCCAGCCCCGGATCCCTCAGGTGGACGTGCATGTCTATCAGACCGGGGGTAACCAGAAGGCCCTCCGCAGAGATTACCTCACAATCACGTTCCGGCTGTAAACCCTTTCCGAGTTCCCTTATTACTCCGTCCACAATCATAACATCAAGGACGTCGTCTATATTTTGTGCAGGATCAACTACGCGACCACCTTTTATCAACAAGTTCATGGCTAACCTCGCATCAATTAAATTATAGGGGCAGGCCTTGCCCTGCCCTTTTCATGGAGCAACAAGCGGTACCCAAACCGATTCCGTCCCTATTCCCCCGTCAGGTCTCCACCACTCACATGGTAGAGCATCGACATTCTTACGGCAACACCGTTTTCAACCTGTTGGAGAATGAACGACTCGGGACCGTCGGCCACGTCGGAGGAGATTTCCACCCCGCGGTTCATCGGCCCCGGATGCATTACCATAACATCCGGCTTTGCCAGTTTGAGCAGCTCCCGGTTCAGACCAAAATACCGTGAATATTCACGAAGGGTTGGCAAAAGCGTCTTCCCTTGCCGCTCCTGCTGAATGCGAAGCATCATAACCACGTCCGCCCCGTCTACCGCCTCCTGTATACTCTTGCACACCGTCACAGTCCCCAGCCGCTCGATGCCGATCGGCATCATGGTTGGGGGACCAGCCAGAAAAACATGTGCGCCCATTTTGGTGAGGCCGTAAATATTCGAGCGTGCCACACGACTGTGGGTGATGTCACCTGCAATGGCTACCTTGAGACCGTCAAGCCTGCCGAATTTTTCCCGCATCGTCAGCATGTCCAGAAGCCCCTGAGAGGGGTGTTCGTGGGCGCCATCACCGGCATTTATCACGGAATACGAAACTCTTTTGGCCAGATAGTGATGTGCTCCGGACAGGGCATGGCGCATGACGATTATGTCCGGCTTCATTGCTTCTATGTTGCGCGCCGTGTCGGACAGGGTTTCTCCTTTCTGCACCGCACTGGTTGATGCAGATATGTTTAAAGTGTCGGCGGAAAGACGCTTGGCCGCAATTTCAAAAGAAGTCCGGGTCCGTGTGGACGGCTCATAGAACAGGTTGACAATGGTCTTGCCGCGCAGCGTGGGGACCTTCTTTATGTCACGACTGTTGATTTCCTTGAGATTTTCCGCCGTATTGAGAAGAAGCTCTATCTCTTCCCTTGTAAGATACTGCAATCCTAGAATATCCTTGTGCTTGAACCCCATGACCGCCTCCCTGGTGTATTGATAGTCAGCCCTTTCGCAAAACGACTTCGACAGGATGGTTTTCCTTGTCGAAACAGACTTGTATTTTTTCCTTAAGACTCGTGGGGACATTACGCCCTACGAAATCCGCGCGTATCGGCAAGTCACGATGGCCGCGGTCTATGAGCACCGCCAATTGAATGCATTGCGGCCTTCCATGGTCCATAAGGGCATCCATGGCCGCCCTTATCGTACGTCCGGTAAACAGCACATCGTCAACCAGAACAACTTTCTTACCTTCTATGGAAAAGGGAATATCGGTTTTTCTCACCGGAGGGTGGGCAGTATGCCCCTTGAGATCGTCACGGTAAAGAGTAATATCCACCGACCCCACCGGCACTTTTTCCCCCTCGATCTCGTGGAGGCGGGAAGCCAGTTCCTCGGCGAGATGGATCCCCCCCGTTCTGATTCCGACCAGCACAAGTCCATCGACACCCTTGTTACGTTCAAGGATCTCGTGGGCGATGCGGGTAAGCGCCCTTTTGATACCGGTACCATCAAGTATTATTGTTGTATCCGTCTTCACATTACCCTCCTTCCGTCTGTTATGCCCGACGTCATCAGCCTGCGGGACACAAAAAAGCCTTCCCACACAAGGCGAGAAGGCATTTTGGCTGTTTTAGTCAATAGATACTTCTGTTTCACCTTTGCTAACCTCTCTGGGTTAAATTAAAAGGTATTCGATGATTTTCGTGAAATGTATCACTATGAAAACTTCCCGTCAAGGAAGATTTTCGCAAGATGTGCCGCAGAGAAACTATTCGATCGTCCTGCCAATCCTGTTCCACCTTACCCGGTTCTTTTCCCGGTCCCAGGACCAGTATTTTATAAAGGCAAGGCCCTTAATTTTGTCGTTTTTCACAAATCCCCAGAACCGGCTATCGTACGAACGGTCACGGTTGTCACCCATGACGAAGTAGGAATTTTCGGGGACTTTTATGGGTTGCGTATTGTCTCGTGGATTCTGGACTTCCGGAATCATGTCCGACTCCTTGTGGACCTCATGGGGATTCACGTAGAGTTTACCATTGACGTACACCTTTTTATTGATCACCTGTATCGTATCACCCGGAGTACCGATGACCCTCTTGATGAAATCCTTGCTGGGATCTTCGGGATATTCGAAAACGATTACATCACCCCTTTGCGGGTCGCGGATTTTTAGAAACCGATCATCGACAAAGGGAACCCTGAGGCCATAGATGAACTTGTTCACAAGAAGATGATCGCCGATCAACATGGTATCTTCCATGGAGGCCGACGGAATCTTGAAGGCCTGTACGACCAAAGTCCTTATAATGAGTGCCAATATGACGGCAATTATGATCGATTCTGCGTATTCCCTGACGATGTGTTTCTTCCTGGCAGGTGCGGCAGTCTTTGTATCTTCGCCCGGGTCGGTTCCGGTCTGATATCTGTTTGATTCCATATTGTTCATTCCTTCACAAAGATATTTATTTATCTTCCACCTTGAGAATTGCGAGAAACGCTTCCTGGGGGAGCTCCACATTCCCCACATTTTTCATCCGCTTCTTGCCTTCCTTCTGTTTTTCCAGCAGCTTTCTTTTCCGGGAAATATCGCCTCCATAACATTTTGCCAAAACGTCTTTGCGGAGGGCCTTTACTGTCTCCCGGGCGATAACCTTGTTGCCGATTGCGGCCTGAATGGCCACCTCGAACATCTGGCGCGGAATGAGTTCCTTCATCTTTGACACCAGGTCGCGGCCCCGGAAGTACGCCTTGTCCTTGTGGATGATGAGCGACAGGGCATCGACGACCTCGCCGTTCATCATTATATTGAGACGTACAAGTTCGCTGCGCCGGTAGTCCAGATATTAGTAATCAAGGGAGGCGTAACCCTTGGTGATGGATTTAAGACGATCGTAGAAATCGAGCACGATCTCGTT
>DATEVI010000271.1:0-2823 GCA_035281865.1 Geobacteraceae bacterium
GCGCCGCCATGATGGGTTATGAGATCGTTACCATACCGACCGCCCCCTATGGCGATATGGACCTCGACCTGTTCAAAAAAGCCATGAACGGCGACGTGGCGGCGGTCATGATGACCTGCCCCAATACTCTGGGCCTCTTTAAACCGCACGTGAAAGAAATCTGCGACATCGCCCACGAACACGATGCGCTGGTTTACTACGACGGCGCCAACCTGAATGCCATCATGGGCAAGGCAAGGCCGGGCGACATGGGCTTCGACGTAATCCACCTCAACCTGCACAAAACCTTCGCCACCCCCCATGGCGGGGGCGGACCGGGGGCCGGGCCCGTGGGCGTCAAGAAAGAGCTTATACCGTTCCTGCCTTCACCCACAGTGACCAGGAATGCCGAAGGCGGCTATGCCTTGGAGCGGGACAATCCCTTAAGTATCGGCCGCATTGCAGGTTTCTTTGGTAATTTCGGGGTGCTGGTCAGGGCCTATGCCTATATCACCATGCTCGGACGGGAAGGTCTAATTCGGGTGAGCGAGCAGGCGGTGCTGAACGCCAACTACATGCAGAGCAGACTCAAGGAATACTATGACCTGCCCTACGATATGCCCTGCATGCACGAATGCGTGCTATCCGCCGCCCGACAACTGAAGCGGGGCGTCCATGCCCTTGATATCGCGAAATATCTCATAGACAAGGGATTCCATCCGCCAACGATATACTTCCCCCTTATCGTCAAAGAGGCAATGATGATCGAGCCGACCGAGACCGAAAGCAAGGCGACCCTCGATGCCTTTGTCGAGGCGATGTTAGAAGCCGCGGGGTTGGCTGAAAAGGACCCGGAACTGCTCCTGCAGGCTCCGCTTACCACACCGGTAAAGAGGCTGGACGAGGTTAAGGCTGCGCGGGAGATCAATGTGTGCCACTTCCAGGACATTAGGAGTGAGGAGTGAGGGGTGAAGAGTCGACAACCTGGCGATTCATCGATACGGCCCCCATGGATGGGCCCACCAACATGGCGATGGACGAGGCCCTTCTTGCCTTGTTCGATCCAGACACGTCCCCGCCGGTTTTTCGTCTGTACGGCTGGGAACCCGCGGCATTCTCCATCGGCAGGTTCCAGGATGCGGATACGACTCTCGATCTCCGTAAATGCAGAGATTCCGGCGTGGAGGCGGTGCGCCGCATGACGGCAGGCGGCATTATTTATCATGCCGATGAGATCACCTACAGTATCGTCTGTGCCCGGAAACATATCCACGGTGCACGTTCCGTAAAGGAGTCATTCAGAAAGCTGTGCGGATTTCTCCTTCTCACCTACCGGAAACTGGGGTTGGACGCCGGATTCGCGGTGGACAAAAATCGGTCCGCGACAGGGCTGGGTCAAAGAACGCCACTGTGTTTCGCCGGCCGGGAGGAGTATGATATCGTCATCGACGACCGCAAGATCGGCGGCAACGCCCAGCGTCGCACCAGAGGGGTCATCTTCCAGCACGGCTCCATTCCCCTGAGAAATTGTCTGCCGGAGGCTCTCGGGTTCGTGCGGGGGGACGAAAAACCTGCAACACTGGAACAAAACACGGTGAGCATCGGGGAACTGAACGTGTCGGTCGACGCGGGGAGATTGAAAAAAATGCTGGTGAGATCTTTTGAAGAGTGTATTGAGGTCACGTTGCTTGATTCGGAACCCTCCGTTGACGAGACCAGGCTTGCCGAATGCTTGCGTGAAAACAAATATTCCCGTGACGCGTGGAACAGGGAAGGAAGGCATGATTAACATGACACCGTCCCGCCGCCCAGAATGGCTGCAAAAGAAGATATCTCCCGCATCCCATGCGGAAATGGACAGTATGCTGGAGGACCTGCGCCTGCACACCGTCTGCCGCGAGGCGAACTGCCCCAATATCTCCGAATGCTACTGTAGCGGGCGGGCCACCTTTCTGATCCTGGGGGCCGTCTGTACCCGGCTCTGTTCCTTCTGCAACGTAAGCAAAAAAGAGCCGTTGCCTCCCGATCCCGAAGAACCCGAGCGTGTGGCCGAAGGGGTCAGTCGTCTTGCCCTTGGCCATGTGGTCATCACAAGTCCCACCCGTGACGACCTTGCGGACGGCGGCGCCGGAATTTTCGCAAAAACCGTTGCGGCAATCAGAGAAGCCTCCCCGCGGACGGCCGTTGAACTGTTGATCCCCGATTTTCTGGGTGACCGGGAAAGTTTGGCGACGGTCGTCAGAGCCAGGCCCGAAATAATCGGCCATAACCTGGAGACCGTTCCACGTCTCTACCATATCCGCAAAGGGGCCGATTACCTCCGTTCACTGAACGTTCTGCGTATGCTCCACGACCTCGATCCGGCGCTGAAAACGAAATCGGGTATCATGCTCGGGCTGGGGGAAACAGAGGAGGAGGTATTGAGCCTTTTTGCGTACATCCTGGAGACGGGATGCATGTACCTGAGTATCGGCCAGTACCTCGCCCCGACCCGCAATCATTACCCGGTCAAGAGCTTCGTGCCCCCTGAACAATTTGCCATATACAGGGAACAGGCACTTGCCATGGGCTTTCAGCATGTGGAGAGCGGGCCGTATGTGCGCAGTTCGTATCTTGCGGAGCGGTACGGGAAATAGGCAATTATAATCAGGAATTGAATCAAGTTTTTATGCTGGATGTTCCATGAATTTAAAAGGAGACGAAATAACGGAGGAAGTCCTTGCATCTTGACATTCGAAGCGGATTCTATGATAATGCAGCCTCCGTATCACCCTGATACCGATGCGGAGCACATACAAGGAGAGATGGCCGAGAGGTCGAAGGCGGCAGACTCGAAATCTGTTG
>DATEVI010000272.1:0-4557 GCA_035281865.1 Geobacteraceae bacterium
CTTCACCGCGGAAAGCTGCCGCGGATTGAGAGTATGTAAGTCAAGCATGTGAAACCTCTTGAAATAATTGGGTGAACGCAAGACAGCCGGGCGGAAAACCCGGCTGGTTAGTGATAGCAGAACAGGACCGGAAGGTCAAGGAGGTGTGTCCGGTATTGATTTTATTTCTATTCTGACTATACTGTGACCCATGAAAAAGAAAATCTTAATTCTTGCACTCCTCTGTTCCGTTCTTACCGCCTGCAGCACAACCCGCAAGGTCACCGTCGAACCAGGCGCTCCCGGCCTGCGCCCTTGGCAGAGGCCATATACTGTGGACGGGGAAAGGTATGTGCCGCTCCTGAGCGCCGAAGGCTACAGGGAAGAAGGCCTGGCGTCCTGGTACGGCAAAGAGGAACACGGCGGACCGACAAGCAACGGCGAGGTCTACGACATGTACAAAATGACCGCAGCTCACAAGACGCTGCCGCTCGGCTCCCGCGTAAGGGTTACCAGCAAGGCGAACGGCAAACAGACTGTCGTCCGCGTCAACGATCGCGGGCCGTTCATCACCGGACGTGTGATCGATCTCTCCTTCCAGGCAGCAAAAGAGATGGGTATGGTTGACTGCGGCGTAATGCCGGTAGCCATCGAGGTCATACAAGACGCTCCGAAGACCCTGGCGAATAGCACAGTAAGTGTTACCGGCAGGACTTATGCACTTCAGGTTGCGGCCTTTTCCGACCGCGAACAGGCACGTTTGCTGGCGGAAAAGCTGAAAAAAGGATATTCGTATTCGGATATCCAGCCGGTGCAGACTGAAAAAGGCTTTTTCTACCGGGTCCGTACAGGCAGATTCCAGACAAGGGAGGATGCCGAAGCGGCAAAGGCATCCTTTGCCCGCATGGGTTATCCGGATGCGTTCATAATTACCCTGCAATAGCCCTACTCAAAAAAAGCCGCCCTATCATAAAAATGAAACGGGCGGCTTTGTCAAATTGAAAGACCAGGTTTCCTTCACGTCGATTTTATCTAAAGTCATTACCTAAAGTACGGCAACCCTGTTTCTACCGCTATTCTTGGCCATGTAAAGGGCCTTGTCCGCCTGTTGCAGTAGGGCCTCCGGCGAGGAGATTTCCGGGCTCATTTCCGATACCCCCAGGCTGATTGTGACATCGATCTCCAGATCTTGGTAAACATTTTTCAAGCCGGCGATTGCCGTTCTGAAACGCTCCGCAAGGCCGGTAGCCGGACCGAGGGCCGTTTCAGGCAGCAGGCAGCAGAATTCTTCGCCGCCGTAACGGGCTATGAAATCTGTTTTGCGGATGATGGAAGCGATTTTCGCGGATACGGATTTCAGTATGAAATCACCGCACTGGTGCCCGAAGCTGTCGTTCACCTTTTTGAAGAAATCGATGTCCAACATTATAACGCTGAATTGCCTTGAATACCGCGTATGTCTTTCGAACTCGTCGCGCAGGCGCATCTCCAGGAACCTGCGGTTGTAGATCCCGGTCAGGCCGTCCTTCATATTCATTTCCAACAGCTTATGCTCATACTCGGCAAGTTCGGTCACATCCTGCACGGTAATGTAGAGTGCCGTGATGACGTTGTCTCCGTTTCGCAACGGACCCAACGAGCAACTCTGCTGCATGTTTTGGAACCTTGATCCGAATGAGCTTGCCGTTTTAAAGGGAAAGAGGAAATGATGCAATTTCTGGGAAAAATATGAAAAGTTGCCGAAGGTCAGAACAGACTTGCAACTTCGCTGGAACTTCGGTGTATTCAGTGCGGGAAAGAAATCAAAAACAGGAGCGCCGACAATCTTGCCGGCCGATATGCCGCTGTGCGACTCCATCCAGCGGTTCCAATAGCGTATGTTCAGTTCCTTGTCCAGGATAATGAGGCCGATATTGATTGTTTCGAGAATCTGGCCGAATTCATTCATATTGTGCAAGGAACCCGTACAGCGACTCTTTCAGCCATTTAATCGACTCCGGGTTGGTTGTCAGAAACAGAAATCCGTTTATGTCTCGCTCATCGAAACGGAAAACCGTTTTCATCACAATCGCCGAATAATCCCGGTCAAACAGGTTTGCCGGGATGATCTCGCGGGGATTGTTTTCAACGATTACCCTGGGAGGCGAATAGGTTACGACATCTCCCAAGAGCTCGGTCAATTTTCCGACACACGCCCCGATAAGGATATTGCCGATTTCCATCAGGGTCTCCTTTTCCAGGAGATCTATCGACCCGCTTTCGACGGACGCCTCGGCATCGTCGTCCAGCAGGGATATCAGCTCTTTTCCTGCTCCCGCCGGAAATATGAGGAGAGCGCTTCCCTTGAATTCCCCCCAGAAATTCTGTTCGACAATGCTGATGTGGCTGAAGTCCCTGATCTCATGACGGATGTAATCGGGGAGTTCCGCCGCCTTGATGACTTTGACGTAGGGTACGCTGAGTACGACAAAAATGTTTATCACCTCGGCAAGGTCCGCAGCCGCCTTACCGAAGGCAATATTCATTATTTCCTGGAGTATCTCCTTTTCCTCATCGGTGATCACGTATTCAGCAGGGACCATTCACTTGTCCTTTATGATCAGCGGCTTTTCGCAGGATGTCCTGTACGCCGTCCTTGGTCGGGGGTTTTTTCAGCACATGGAAGGCCCCCAGTTGCATGACACGCTCAAGGGATTTTACCTGCACATCCGCAGTGGCCACGATAATAATGGAATTCGTGTCGAATTTTTTCATCTCGTCGAGCGCCTGTACGCCGTCCATTACCGGCATGGTCAGATCCAGGAAGGTGACATCCGGTCTGACTTCCTTGAATGTCTCCAGCCCTTCCAGTCCGTCTCCCGCTTCGAAATATTCGAAGCCTCCGTCTTTCGGTATGCAGCTTTTAAGCATCTTCCGTGAAATTGGCGAATCGTCGACTATCAATATCTTTTTTATCATGATCCCAAACCTTTCGATGTTATGCTACGGTCTGAAAACAGGACTGCTGAAACTGGTTGCAAAAGAACTCCAATCGCTGCACAAAGTAGCAAAAAAAACGGATCAGAGTCAATCTTAATTATCGGCTTTGGACAATGGGACGGTTTTAAGGAAAGCCGGCAGCATGGAGCACAGGCCGAGAAGCCGCCGGGATGTTATCCGATCGACTTGGCGCGTCCGCGCTGCAAACTCCGGGAGAAGATCTCGAACGCAAGATACAGGTTGGTTTCGGGGTTCAGTGCTGGGCCGAGCAACCTAACCTGACCGGCCCGATTGAGCAGACGGTCATCATAGACGGCCTCTGGGGCAAGCCGACGCAGTTCGCTGATGAGGTATGAGAAGTTCAGCTCCCGAGAAAGCTTCATGGCTGCACCAAGCCCGTCGTACGTCATGGCGTTCTGCCTGAAGAAGACCGGCGGCCGGTTTCCGGCATAAAGAAAAAGGACCTTCTCGCGCTCTTCGATCGTAACCTCTTCCTTGCGCTCGACCTTCTTCATCATCGGAATCCCTCCGGAAAGAAGAGTCTTGCCGATACTGATTTTGCGCTCGGTAACCGTTTTTGTCTCAGAATGTTCGATGATACTCGTGCCCGGCAGAATCATTTCGATATTTTCATAGGGGAACTCGGCGCTTTGCCCGTCGCCCGTCTCGATGCGCAGGGACCACCCGCCCAACACAAAACGGCGAACTATGGAATGGCCGCCTATGCTGCGGGCAGCCGTGGCGTCGACAACCAATGTAGCGATTCCTCGCTGATTCAACTTCCTCTCTAGAGCAAAGGCCTGTTGCGGATCAGCGAAACTGGCCACCACGGCCGGTCCGCCACCAAGCATCCGTTGCCGCGCTTCGAAGGGCATGATTCCGAGGGCATCAGCGACCGCTTGAGCTAATTCATTCGACTCTTCCTTCCAACCGTCGATCGCAACCACATGCATTTATGCCTCCCGAGAACATCGGTTTTCATGAGTAAAGAAATAGAGGACGCCACGGTTATTCCCAAACGCCACAATTTGCTTATCTTTGCAGAAATTATCCCGGCATACGAATCCAAACCGTTGTTTGAAAGGATGATATTGAGGCCTTTTTCCTGTACCTGACCGACGATCATTTCTGTATGAAATAAATTTTGAAAACAGTAAAAAAGGGCAGCCAATATGCTGCCCTTGTCTTTAAGGGATCATCTTGAGATGATATATTCAGTTCAGGCCATTGGCCCCCCATAGGGCCTCCGCACATTATCGGACAGCATACTGTTGATAAGCATCCAGGGCTGCGGGGAAAGGACCGAGAGCCCTTTCGAAAATGCCGAGGGAGAAAGCAATAGCCAGGCCGTAATTGGTGATCGGCACGCCGGCCTGCTGGCAGCGGATGATGCGGGACAGGACCTCACGCCGGTTCCACATGCAGGCGCCGCAGTGCACCACCAGTTTATAAGGACTCAGGTCGGCGGGGAAATCATGTCCCTGTACATGGGTAAATTCCAGCTTCCCGCCGACGTACTGGCGCAGCCAGCGAGGCAGCTTCACCCTGCCGATGTCCTCGCCAATCGGGTGGTGCGAACACGATTCACAGATGAGGACA
>DATEVI010000273.1:0-2943 GCA_035281865.1 Geobacteraceae bacterium
CACGATGATCTCCGCCGATTCGTCGAGCCGTCTGAGCCGGGTTGCCGCCGACATGCCTGCCGCCACGCCGCCCACGATTAGGTGTTTTGCCATAGATTCCTCCTGATAGAGTCAGTATTAAAAACCGACTTATTGATGAGACGATGAAAATATTGAAACTAATATATACAGAAATCTGCATATGTCAAATCATTTTTTCGCATAGACGATATATTGTCGTTGAACGTCAGGTTCCCGGGTCCGCGTTGGAATTCCCCTGCCCGACAAAATGCCCCCTCCCTGAAATTTTCATTAAAGAATCACGCCGTCGTGCCGATAATTGTAACAAGTAAATGACAAAGGAACGACGGCGGCTATATGAACTGTATTATGAATATGTGGGAAAGAGGAGCTGAATTAGTCCACTACCTCGAACTGGATGAGAAACAAGTGTTGCTGTTGGGTGTAAGCAAGGAAATACTGATCAAGGTTTTTGGAGAGCCATCGGTGACATTCGTTTATCAGGGGAAAGAGATTCTCCATTACGGGCAACCGGGTCTCTCATTTGTCGAGGTTGTCAACGGGCTGGTAACGAGATGCGAAACATTGCCGGAACAACGCGCCGCATTCCGCGTGCAGCCGTCACATCCGACCAATGTCCAGGTGGAGGCACGCTGCGGAAAATTGAGCGGGGTGATTTTCGACATTTCTGTCTCGGGGGTGGCGATTGCCTACAGCAGGAACCACTTTTTCACGGCGCAAGAGGAAGTGTCGTTGCGCTTCAACTTGCCGTTGCATGGAGGCAAACGCTCATTTTCAATTCCCGCCACTTTCTACCGTATGTCGTACGATAAAATAGAAGGGCATAATATTCGCAAAGCCATATTCCTTCTGGACGTGGCTTCAGAGCCCGGACTCCATAACGCTGTGGCTGACTATGTGACCCGGAGACAGGTGGAAATGCTTGCCGAATACCGGGAGAAATACCTGTGCGTTAACTGTTGACCCTTGAAGGAAAGTCTGACAACCGTTCCCGGCAGCCGGGTGCTTTCTTGATTGGATTTGTTTTACCACCAACCATAATTCCCCTTGCGGGAATTAATGCTTGCAGGAGGTTAAAATGCGCATCCCTGTTCAATACGTAGACGGCAATTTCGATTATGTCGATGCAGATCGCCTTGACCATTTAATCGGGTTCAGAAGGATCATGAGTTTCAAACGAGCGGATGGCTGGGTAAAGGTTCCTCAGGGTCCATTAAGAGGAGAAGGCGGGAAAAATTACCAAGGGCCGGACAGAAGAGGAAGGATGCAACACTGATTCATCAAGATGTGAAGTTTCATTTGGCAGATTGGTCAAAATCGCCTTGACATAAAATGGTTGTCATGTGGTAACTTGTCTTGCATGGACCAGAGAACGATCATGCACGTCGATATGAACGCCTTTTTTGCCTCGGTGGAGCAGCAATGCAGTCCCCACCTTCGCGGCAAGCCCATTGCCGTCATCGGTTCAGCCAAGCGGACGATCATAACTACTGCTTCATACGAAGCGCGGGCCTTCGGGGTGAAGACGGGCATGACGGTATGGGAAGCCCGGCAGAAGTGTCCACATCTCATTCTCGTAATCGGCAACAACCGCAAATATACCTGGACTTCATCGCAAATAGTGAAGCTGATGCTGCAATTCACGCCGTTGGTGGAAGTATTCAGCATCGACGAGGCATTTCTCGATGTGTCCGGGTCCATCAGACTCTTTGGCAGTGCGGACCGCATCGCCTATCTTCTCAAAGCTCAAATCAGACACCATTTCGGTATCACATGTTCGATCGGCATTGCCCCGAACAAGCTGCTGGCAAAATTGGCCTCGGAGATGGAAAAACCGGACGGGTTGACCACCATCCGACCCGGGGAAGTTTCTGCTGTGCTGGAACGGATGCCCGTGAAGGAGCTGTGCGGAATCGGCTCAAAGACGGCGAGGCAGCTCGCTCTGTACGGGATAAGGACCTGCGGTGAACTGGGCCGCTTTCCGGTCGACATACTGTGCAAACGCTTCGGTATCATCGGTGAGCGTCTGCACCGAATGGGCAGAGGTGTCGATGATTCGCCGGTCATCCCGGCCGAGGAAGCCGACGAGGTCAAATCTGTGGGACACTCCATGACGCTGGAACGGGATATCGAGGACAGGAAGGAGATACTGAAGTTCCTGCTGCAACTCTCCGAGATGGTCGGCCGCAGGGCGAGGCGATACGAAGTCTGGGGAAAGACCGTAACCCTATCCATAAGGTACGCGGATTTCGATACATGGGCGGGCAGGCAGGAGACCCTTCCAAACTACGTAAATCAGAGCGGGGATATCTACAAGGCCGCCCTCGGTATCCTCGATTCCCTGATTCTCACACAGCCCGTAAGGTTGCTGGGAGTCCGGCTCACTAACCTCCGCTATCAGAGCAACCAACTTCCGTTATTGGAGGAAGAGCGCAAAAAGCTGCTGCTGGCGGAAGCGATGGACAAGGTGAATGACAGGTACGGCGATTTCTCGGTGACGTTCGGCAGTCTGCTGCATGAGGAGAACAAGGGAAGCCACGTCATTTCACCCGCATGGCGGCCTGACGGCATCAGGTGTGTCGAAGTGCGGTAGCCTATTGGGGCGGAGGCGAATAGGTCGGCGAAGGCGCCTGCGACGGGGGCTCCAGGTTCGGAGGGGGAGGCGGAGGCGGAGGCGGCATGGTCCGCGTACGCTGAGTTCTTTGCGCTACGCCGGGAATCTGGTTTCCCTTCGCATACATGCACTGCTGATAGGCAATGTCATAACGTTGCTGCGCCTGATAGCCGTATGATTGGCCGGCTCCCGCGCCCGACGCGGTTCCGAAAAGGAGCCCACTCCCCGCGCCGATGGCCGCTCCGGCGCCCGGGCTACCCGTCGCGGCCCCTATGGCCGCTCCAAGCCCTGCGCCCAGGAGGGTACCG
>DATEVI010000274.1:0-11174 GCA_035281865.1 Geobacteraceae bacterium
TGGCCATTTCTGTAGTCATCGGATAGATGTTTGCCACGCCGCGCACGCCGTCGGTACCAAATAATTTTTTCATTATATTCCTCCTGTAAAACTAGAAAACGCTCGATAGGGATTCCGCCCTTTGCTCCAGCCTCAGCTCTATGCTGGACGGAAAAACCATGATGACCCGCATACCGTAAGGGATATCTATGTAGCTCTGCAGGTCGGGGAAGGCCACGGTTCCTGCTCCTGTCTTCCGCAAATCCAGAGTTAATGGTTTCCCGAAAATCGGATGCGCAAGAAAAAGAATCCTCGGTGCGGCAACCGTGACTTCAATGGTCTCAGGCACGTTGCCGGTTACAGACAATCCCGCTGGTATATTGGTCACACGGATCGGCACTGAAAATCTTTTTGTGGTTTCTTTATCCGCGGTTACCGTAAACCAGAGGATAATCGCTATGGCCAGCGAAAGACACTTAATGGCAAAATTGTCGGTTATGAACTTCCACCTGTTCATCGCAGCCATCTGTATTGCCTCGATTCGAGAAGCCTTTTAAGAGTCTTGCAAAGAAGGTCGTGATCCACATCGTATGTCATGCGACCGTCTGCTGCTACCGATATCTTACCGGTCTCCTCGGATACGACTATGACAATGGCATCAGTTCTTTCAGCCAGACCAATGGCCGCTCTGTGGCGAGTTCCCAACGCCTTGCTTATCAGTGGATTGCGGGTTAGGGGAAGAAAACACCCGGCCTTTGTCAGTTTTCCCTTTTGAATGATGACGGCTCCGTCATGAATTGGCGAATAAGGGAGAAAGATGGAAGTTATCAGTTCACATGTGACCTTGGCATCAATTTCGGTACCGACCTCGATAAAATCGTCAACATCCATCTCGCCTTCAATCACAATCAGGGCGCCGATTTTTTTCTTGGTCAACGCATCTGCTGCAAGTGCCAATTCTTCTATCAGTTGGGGAATTTCTTCAAACTGTTCCTTGACAAGGCGCCGTTTTCCTACGGTAAAAAAAGCGCGCCGGATTTCATGCTGGTAGATTATTACGATTATGAGGATTACGGACCCTGCCAGACTGTCAAGGATTCTATGAACTGTTGCAAGGCCGGTAACCCTGGCAAACAGGAAAAAGATGAGCAGAACGCAAATGCCTGCCAGGAGCCTGGCCATTCTTGTCCCCCGCAAAAGCAGGATAACCTGATAAACGAGGAAGGCGACTATCGAAATATCCAGAAAATCCAGCCAGGTGAAATTTTTCAGAATATCCAGTATCGCCATTCCTTGAGCACCGAAAGTTTCTTAGGGGAATAAACAGCAGCATGCAGAAGTCCGTATCTTCCTTCGCTACGGTTCTGCCTGGAGGATGGACATGGTCATGTCGGCAACGTCACGCATCTCCTTTACGTCATGAACCCTGAGAATAGAAGCCCCGTTAGCCAGCGCCAGCGCCACTGTTGCTGCAGTGCCGAAGATTCTGTCTTCTACCGGACGGTTCAGGACATTGCCTATAAAGGACTTACGGGAGGTGCCGATGAGAATGGGACGTTCCAGACTCGCAAACTCCCTTAGCCTCTTCAAAATCTCAAGATTACCGCGGGAGCTTTTACCGAAGCCTATGCCGGGGTCTACGACAATTCTTTCCGGACTGATACCAGCCGATACAGCGAGTGATATGGAATGCCTCAGCGACGATATGACTTCTGCTACAACAGAATGATACTCGGTGAATTTCTGCATGACAGCAGGTCGGCCGCTTGTGTGTGTCAGAATGACGCCCGCCTTCGTGGAAGCGACGACTTCCGCCATTCTGTCGTCAAAAGCGAAGCCGCTTATGTCGTTTACAATCTCCGCACCACGGAGAATCGATTCTTCCGCCACCCGTGATTTGTATGTGTCAATGGATATGGGTATCCTGATCTTTCCCGAAAGCTTTTCCAGAACCGGCAGGACTCTCCGCAATTCATCCTCTTCGGAAACAGGGGTGGAACAGGGTCGGGTGCTCTCGCCGCCGATATCAATAATATCCGCACCCTGGATTTCCATTTCCAGTGCCCGGTCTACAGCTTCCTCGGTATCGAGGAAGCGTGATCCATCGGAAAATGAGTCGGGCGTAACGTTAAGTATCCCCATAATGCAGGGACGCCTTGTCAAATCAAGGGTTCTGGTGCCGATATCCCATATCATGGGGGAGCCTGTACCATCCGAAATGCTATCGATCCGTCCACTCTCCGGTTGTTTCGCTGACCGGCGCCGGTGAAGCCACCGGCAGTTCCTTTTTGATGATTTCGTCAACTTCCGCGCCGGTAAGATTTTCCTTCTCGATGAGCGACTGCGAAATTCTTATGAGGGTGCTCATGTTTTCGTTCAACAATCCGCGTGCACGGTCATAATTTTCTTCAACAATACGCCGGATTTCATTGTCAATGTCTACGGCTGTGGCTTCACTGAAGTTCTTCGCGGCAGCCATCTCCCGTCCAAGAAATATCTGCTCATCCTTTTTGCCGAAGGTGACCGGGCCCATCTTCTCGCTCATTCCCCATTCGCATATCATTTTCCTCGCAATTTCAGTTGCGTGTTCAATGTCGTTGCCTGCTCCGGTGGTCATGGTGTTGAACACGAGCTCCTCCGCCGCTCTGCCGCCCATGAGGACAGCGATTTTGTTGTTCAGAACCTCTCTTGAATAGCTATGCTTGTCTTCAGTGGGCAACTGCATGGTCATTCCCAGTGCTCTGCCCCTGGGGATGATGGATACCTTGTGAACGGGATCGGTGCCGGGTATTAGTTTCGCTACGAGGGTATGTCCCGCCTCGTGATATGCGGTGTTTTTCTTTTCTTCCTCGGAAATTACCATGCTGCGCCGCTCGACCCCCATGAGCACCTTGTCCTTTGCATCATCGAAGTCTCGCATGTCGACCATGCTCTTGTCCTTGCGTGCCGCCAGAAGGGCGGCTTCGTTAACGACATTGGCAAGATCAGCTCCGGAGAAGCCGGGCGTACCCCGTGCAATAACGGAAAGCTCAACATCCGGAGCTAGAGGAGTCTGTTTCGCATGAACCTTCAGTATTGCCTCACGGCCTTTTACATCCGGTCTCGGGACTACAACCTGTCTGTCAAATCGTCCGGGACGCAGCAGGGCAGGGTCAAGAACATCGGGGCGATTGGTGGCTGAAATAAGGATAACTCCCTCATTGGACTCGAAACCGTCCATTTCGACAAGGAGCTGGTTGAGGGTCTGCTCTCTTTCGTCGTGTCCGCCTCCAAGTCCGGCGCCGCGGTGACGGCCTACGGCGTCAATCTCGTCGATGAAAATTATGCATGGCGCATTCTTTTTCCCCTGAACGAAAAGGTCCCTGACCCGGCTCGCTCCCACGCCGACAAACATCTCTACGAAATCGGAGCCGGATATCGAGAAAAACGGAACTCCTGCTTCCCCGGCAATCGCCCTGGCCAGCAGTGTTTTACCCGTGCCCGGAGGACCGACGAGGAGAACTCCTTTAGGAAGACGACCGCCCAGTTTGGTGAATTTTTTCGGATCTTTCAGGAAAGCGATTATTTCAGTTAGTTCTTCCTTCGCTTCGTCAACACCGGCCACATCCTCAAATGTTATTTTCCCCTGTGCCTCGGTAAGGAGCTTGGCCCTGCTCTTGCCGAAAGCCATGGCTTTGCCCCCACCCATCTGCATTTGCCGCATGAAGAATATCCAGACACCAACCAGCAATATGAGCGGAAACCAGGAAATAAACAGTGACAGCCATGAAAACTTCTCTTCTTCCGGTTTTGCCTGGATCTGTATTTTTTTCTCAAGAAGCTTTTGCGTCAGCGCCGGATCTTCAGGCTTGTAAGTCTTGAAATCTTTCCCGTCAGAATATTTGCCGTACAAGTCACTTCCCTGTACGGTAACGGATACGACTTTTCCTGCATCAACTGCCGCAATGAAATTGCTGTAGCTGATTTTATCATGGGATGGATGAGGCCTGTTGAAAAGGTTGTACACAAGAATCATCATCAGGCTTATCACCAGCCACAGTGCAAGATTTTTATAGAATTGGTTCAATTTTGCCCCCGTCTGTATTAAGTAATGTACACGTTCGTGATGTGCTCTGTAAGGTTGTTACAGTATACGTAAAATCGAAGAATTAAAGGGAAAAAATATCATAACAGGTATAGCTTTACAAGCAATTTAAGGACAGCTTTCAAGAATCTCCGCCGTCGTCACGGCCCTGCTCGCCGTTGTAACACGGGCATTTGCGGCAATGCGTAACCCTGCTATCCAAATGACCGTGCCGTTGCTGACAAGCATGGGTATGTTGCGGCGGAGTTTCAGGGGAATTTTCATATCAATAAAAATATCCTTTATTTTTCTGGAGCCTGTCATGCCGAGAGGAGTGAAGCGGTCGCCCGCACGGAACGTCCTGACAATCCAGGGGAATGGGGCTTTATGCAGATCAAAAAAAGCCATGTTCGGGCTAACGTCTTTCCAGTTCCCGGGAGGATCGGACATCTCTATCCGCAGGAGTCTTTTTCCCGGGATACGGTAGCTACCCGGACCATGAATGACAAGCTCAAAGGGCTCGGTGTTGCCGCCTTCGCAACGCGTTGATACGGACATTGTCCGATAGCTTCTAGTGATTATCAATTGTCCCGGTAATTCCAGGCTTGAGTTTGGTTTGTCGGACAATGCAATGTCGTCGATCTGCTGCAGATGTTTCAGGGTGACATGCGTCAGGTCTCCCTTTGCGGTGTGGATAGCCTTGCGGTATATGCGGAAGCGCAGGCCTCCGGCCTCGGTCTGGAGCGCCGGTATGTCTATTATAACTCCTTGGACTTCAATTGATGTCAGCCGGCGGAAAGCCTGTTCCGTTACAGATTCCAACAACGATTCATCGGCGGAAAGCACATCGGCGGTGGCGACCAGTCTGTCACGGATTGCAGGATTGTATGTCTCAAGAAATGGGATCAGTTCATGTCTTATACGGTTGCGCAGGAACCGGATGTCAGAATTGCTTGCGTCGGTTCTGAAGGGTATGTTTCTCTTGAGCAGGTAGTCTTCAATGTCTGCGCGTGATACGCACAGCAAAGGCCGTATGTATTTGCCCGCCGACTTCGGGGAGATGCCGCAAAGCCCGGTAGCGCCGGCACCTCGCAAGAGGCGCATGAGTATGGTCTCAGCCTGGTCGTCTGCATGGTGTCCCAAGGCGACAGCATTCGCCTGATACTTTGATGCAAGCTCGTCGAAGAAGGCGTAACGGGCCACCCTGCCGCCTTCTTCGAGAGAGAGCTTGTTTTTCATGGAAAACCGGTGAACGTCAATGGACTGCATCTCGAAAGGAAGATTGTATTTCTCCGCAAGGTTTCTTACAAAAGCGGCGTCCGCATCTGATTCATCACTCCTCAGCATATGATCGAGGTGAGCGACGACGAGCCGGAGCCGCAGGTCCTTCAAGAAATGGAGAACGTGAAGAAGTGCGACGGAATCCGCGCCTCCCGAAACACCGACAATGACAGCGTCCCCCGCCTGTAAAAGATTATGGGATTTTATATTTTTTTCGACTTTGTGCAGAAAGGAATGCATGATTGTACCTTCGTGCGTACATTGTACAAGATTGCAGGGGAAGTTGAAGTAGAATGTTATATGTCTGTGGTGACAAACGAAAAAACCCCCTCTTGCAAGCAGAGGGGGTTTTTGTCTATTTGGTGGCGGTGCAGGGACTCGAACCCCGGACAACACGGATATGAGCCGTGTGCTCTAACCAGCTGAGCTACACCGCCTGAAGCAGGCTTGATATTAAAAAGCCCCTTGGGAAAACCTAAGAGGCTGATTTGTATTGGTTGCGGGGGAAGGATTTGAACCTTCGACCTTCGGGTTATGAGCCCGACGAGCTACCAGACTGCTCCACCCCGCGTCAGTTAACTTCCAATTTCTACCACAGCCTCTCGCCGTCTGTCAACATAAAAAACCACATGCTGGAAGTGCCGGCTATTCCGATACCACGATGGCGCCTTTGCCCGCTTTCACGGCGATCTTATTGGCCGTCTCGAGATCAAGCTGGTTGCCGAGGCGAACCCTGTACCAGGTTCCCTTGCCGGGAACTTTTGACTCGACGACATAGGAAAGCAGCCCCTGCCTGTCGAGGATATTTTTCAAAGACTCGGCCTCTTTCTTTGCAGAATATGAGGCTACTTGTACGGTATACCTCTTGTTTGTGGTTTCCGTTTTTTTTTGAGCAATTGCTTTGTCGGGACTCTCTTTACCCGTCACATTCTTTTTCCAGACCGAGTCACCTGATTCAGTTCCGGTCGATGATGTCCCGGACGAACTGGGTCGTTGCCCTGCTGTGGGGTTGGGACGGGACTGATCTCCCTGTGGGTGTCCCGGACTGGTCCTTGTCGCTTCCGCGGGTTTGCTCCCAGTGGCCGACGGCACATCTCTTTTTACGGGATTCAAGCCGCTTCCGAGGGCCGATTTCTCTCCTCTGGGCAAAGTATAGTAGAAAGTGAGAGTAGGGTCGTTGCTTTTCGTATTGTTGCCCCTCTGTTGAGACTTGACATCTGCAGGTAAGGACGTGTCATTTGTTTTCGGTTTCGCATCGGCAGCCGCTGTTGCCCCGGCAGGGCTCATTTTCTTTGCCTTGTTCAAAAACCAGCCCGTAGCTACGCCAAGGGAATAAATGCCGAGGACGATCCCTGCGCCAAATAGGATGACGAGTTTTACCGGCCGGTTTTTCGGACGATTTTTATTTACCTGTTTGTGTTCGCGGTAATCAATGCGCATTTCGGGTTTTGTCCTTTGCTACATCCTCTCCGGTGCGGAGATTCCAAGTATGGTGAGCGCATTTTTCAGCGTCTGTGCAACGCATTTGAGCAGGAAGAGTCTGGCCGTGGTTAAACCGCTATCTTCAGTAATGACCCTGTTCTTGTTGTAAAAGCTGTGGAACTGTCCGGCCAGATCCTGCAGATAATAGGTGATCCGGTGCGGTTCAAAGTTCAGAGCGCTTCCCTCGACGAATTCGGGGAATAAATTGAGTGTCTTGATGATTGCCATTTCCTCACCGGTTGTGAGTTTTTCGAGCTGAATGGAATCCTGATCGGCGGGGAGGACGAACCCTTTTTCCTGGGCGTTTTCGAAAATACTGCATATCCGCGCATGTGCGTATTGAACGTAATAGACCGGGTTGTCCGTACTCTGTCGCTTGGCCAGTTCGAGATCGAAATCCAGCTGGCTGTCGGAGCGGCGCATGAGGAAGAAGAATCTGGCTGCGTCACGCCCGACTTCATCTACCACCTCTTTCAAGGTGACAAATTCACCGCTTCTCGTCGACATGGCGACCGGCATTCCGTCACGCAGCAGCGATACCAACTGCACCAGTATAATTTTCAAGTCTTCCGGATCTCTGTCCAACCCTTTCACGATACCCTTGAGCCGGGGCACATAACCGTGATGATCGGCGCCCCACACGTCAATTACCCAGTCGAAACCCCGTTCGAATTTTTCGCAATGATAAGCAATGTCTGAAGCAAAATAGGTGGTTGCACCGTTGCTACGTACGACGACACGGTCTTTATCATCTCCGAAATCGGTTGTCCTGAACCAGAGGGCTCCCTCGTGTTCGTATATCAAACCTTTTTCTCTCATGGTTTGAAGGGCATTATCGACCTTGCCGTCATCGAACAGGGACTGTTCTGAATACCATTTGTCGAAGGTTATTCCAAAATCCTTCAGATCGTCGTCGATCCCCTTGAGTATTATGTCGCCGCCGAACCTGGAGAAGAAATCCACGGCTTTCTCTTCGTCGATGTTTTTATATTTTTCACCATACTTGGTTATTGCATCCCTGGCGATATCCTTTACGTAATCCCCCTGGTAACAGTTTTCGGGAAATTCTATGCCGTCACCCAAAAGCTCCCTGTAGCGCAGGTATATGGATTTGCCCAGTGTTGCCATCTGGTTGCCGGCATCGTTTATGTAATACTCGCGGAAAACATCAAAGCCTGCCGCGGAAAGTACGGAAGCTACAGCATCGCCGGTTGCGGCACCTCTCCCGTGGCCGATATGGAGAGGCCCCGTCGGATTGGCGCTGACGAACTCGACCTGAATTTTTTTCCCCGCTCCGATGCGGCTTCTACCGTATGTATCACCGAGAGCGGCGATCGTTTTGAGAGTCTGTTGCCAGAACTCTTTTTTAATGTGGAAATTGATGAACCCCGGGCCCGCAATTTCTACACTGTCAAAGATACCATCAGTTGTATCCATATGGCTTATCAGTGTGTCCGCAACCATCCTGGGGGCCTTCTTTTCCAGCTTGGCCAACACCATGGCAACGTTCGTCGCAAAGTCTCCATGTTCCTGGTGCGCAGGTTTTTCTATCACGATGTCAGGGACCTGGCCGGCTGTCAGAGTGCCGTCGGCAAAACAGCTCTCAAGTCCTTTAGTTATAAGATCGCGCAAAATCTCTTTCATTGCTGCTCCTGGTTTTGAAGTTCGGTTCTGTTCCGGTCGGTACTGGCGTCGTTTTCGGTATTTCTTGATTTTATTAATATTATCACTTCTTATTGGGGAATTGATAGATGATCTCGTTAGGCCTGACCAGGCCGAAATCTTTCCGGGCTATGCTTTCCAGATAGCGGCGATCCGTCTTCAAGGCCTCTATTTCCCTCTTCAATTGCTCATTTTCAGCCTGAAGTGCGACCACACGCTCTTCAATCTGTTTTTTCTCCTCGCTGAGGTGATGTATCCTCAGCAGTCCCCGCTCACCGAATACTGTAAAATACAGGATGAACAGAATGACTCCGGCAGGGATTAAGTAAATCCTTTTATTCATGCACCCTCCGGAAGGCTGTTATCCCTTTCCCAGTATAGCCGCAAAATAGTCAATGGTTTTTTTCAGTCCTGTCTCCAGTGCAACCCGGGGATTCCAGTCCAGTTTCTCCTGGGCAAGGGTGATGTCGGGCTGCCTTTGCTTCGGGTCGTCGGACGGCAACGGATTGTAGATTATCTTGGATCGTGAGCCGGTAAGGTCGATGATGCGCCGGGCGAATTCAAGAATGGTCGTTTCCGCGGGATTTCCGATATTGACAGGACCAGTCATCCCCTCACAGTCCATCATACTTGTCATGCCTTCAACCAGATCATCGATGAAACAGAAGGAGCGGGTTTGAAGGCCATCCCCAAAAACCGTTATGTCTTCGCCCTTCAATGCCTGGACGATGAAGTTCGACACGACACGCCCGTCGTTGAGCGCCATTCTGGGGCCATATGTGTTAAAAATGCGAATAATCCGTATGTCGACGTTATTTTGCCGATGATAGTCCATCATCAGCGTTTCGGCTACCCTTTTCCCTTCGTCGTAACAGCTTCTCAATCCTATCGGGTTGACATTTCCCCAGTACGCTTCCGTTTGCGGATGAACCACCGGGTCTCCGTAGACTTCCGAAGTGGATGCCTGGAGGATCCTTGCCTTTACACGTTTGGCAAGCCCCAGCATATGGATGGTTCCCATGACGTTGGTCTTGATGGTTTTGACCGGATTGTACTGATAATGAACCGGAGAAGCCGGGCAGGCCAGGTTGTAAATTCTGTCCACCTCGAGAAGTATGGGTTCGGTTATGTCGTGGCGAATGAGTTCGAACCGGGTATCTCCGAGCAAGTGTGCCACATTGTACTTGCTGCCCGTGAAAAAATTGTCAAGGCACAAGACCTCATGCCCTTCGCTGAGCAGTCTCTCGCACAGGTGCGAACCGATGAATCCTGCGCCGCCGGTAACAAGGATCCTCATGGATTTTCCTCTCTATGATGTGAATTGATGACCGTTGCGCCCGATGGCAAAATATTCGAAACCGATGAATTTCATCCTGCGGGGATCATATAGGTTACGGCCGTCAAAAATGACGGGTTTATTCAGCAGCGACAATATTCTGTCGAAGTCGGGATTGCGGTACTCGTTCCATTCCGTAACGATCGCCAGCGCATCGGCTCCGTTCAGTATGTCGTACTGATTGGAATTATATGTGATCCGGTCGGCGAAGACCTTTTTCGCCTCTTTGATGGCAACCGGATCGTGAACGCATATCCGCGCTCCCATTTCCAGCAAGGAATTGATTATTACAATCGACGGAGCTTCACGCATGTCGTCGGTGCGCGGCTTGAAAGAGAGACCCCAAATGGCAATGGTTTTATCCTTTAATGAGGGCAGGGAGGTGCCGTCGTTAAAATATGAGGCTATCTTTTTCGGCAGCATCTGTTTTTGCTGCTCATTGACTTCTTCCACCGCTTTCAAAAGGACAAAGTCGTAATCATGTTCTTCAGCGGTCTTCACGAGGGCCTTTATGTCCTTGGGAAAACAGGACCCGCCGAATCCCACGCCGGGGAACAGGAAGTCATAACCAATTCGGGTGTCCGAGCCGATTCCCTCGCGCACCGCCGCAACGTCGGCGTTCATCAGGTCGCAGAGATTCGCTATCTGGTTCATGAAGGTTATCTTGGTGGCCAGCATCGCATTGGCCGCATATTTCGTCATTTCCGCGCTTTTTACATCCATTACGATGATGCGGTTGTTGCGGCGCATGAAGGGGGAGTAAATCTCCTTCATTATTTCCGCGGTCCTGACATTGTCCACACCGATGACTACCCGGTCGGGCTTCATGAAATCTTCGATGGCGGCTCCTTCCTTGAGGAATTCCGGATTGGAAACCACATCGAACTCGATGTCGGCCATTCTCTTCGCAAGTTCATCCGTAATCGCTGCCCGTACCTTGTCGGCGGTGCCAACCGGGACAGTGGACTTGTCCACGATGATTTTGAAGCCTTCCATATTGCGCCCGATTTCCCGGGCCACATTGAGAACGTTTTTGAGGTCGGCTGAGCCGTCGTCGTCGGGGGGAGTGCCGACAGCAATGAAGTTAATCAGGGAAGATTTTACCGCCGACGCCAGATCAGTGGTAAATGAGAGGCGTCCTTCCGCGACGTTGTGCAGGACCAATTCCTTGAGACCGGGTTCGTAGATTGGAACAATTCCCTCTTTGAGGCCGGCTATCTTGTCTGCATTCGAATCGACGCATATGACATTATTTCCGCTCTCAGCGAAACACGTTCCCGCAACGAGACCGACATAACCGGTACCGATGACGCATATTTTCATAGTCAGAATCTCCGTGGATCTTTTGTCGACAAAAATATATAGCACATG
>DATEVI010000275.1:0-17206 GCA_035281865.1 Geobacteraceae bacterium
GCAGCGATGCCGGAATTTGCGGGTTGATCCGTTCGGGCACGAAAACCTGGATATCAAAGGGCATGAACTCAAAGAAAGGCTGCGTCTTGCCAACCATCTTGTGACGATTGCCCGTCCGTACATGCATAACCTGTATAACTATGTTAAAGGCTCCGGTTTCCAGGTTGTGCTTTCAGATAAGGATGGCTTTCTACTGGAAGCTATCGGCGATCCGGAAATAATCAAAAAAACGCGACAGATACAGCTCTCCCCTGGCGGAAACTGGAGTGAGGCGATTAAAGGCACCAACGCCATAGGAACCTGTCTGTTAGAAGGTAAGCCCATCCAAGTTTTTGCCCGTGAACACTATTGTCAGCCAAATCATTTTCTCACCTGTTCGGCATCCCCCATATTCAATCCTGACGGTCTCTTACTTGGCGCCCTTGATATAACTGGTGACCATAAGGCCCACAACTCCCATACTCTCGCCCTGATCGTGGCGGCCGTTAATGCAATCGAAAATCAGCTCCGTCTGCACAAGGCCACCAACAAGCTTTACATGGCTTACAAATTCTCGAATACACTGCTCGAGTCTACTACTGACGGGATTATCTCCATTGACAGTAATGGGATTATTACCCAGCTGAATTCGTGCGGAGCGAAAATTCTCGGTATAAACCCCAGGGACTCCATTGGCAAACATGCTGAAGTGGTCTTCAAAAAGTCCTCTGCGATATTGCAGGCTTTGTCTTCAGGAACCGAATACAGGGAGCAGGAAATCGTCGTTGACGAATATGGGAAAAAATTATCCCATTCTGTTACACCCTTGCGCGATGATCTGGGTAATTCAATCGGGGCTCTCGCGGTATTGAAGGAAGTTAAGGAAAAGCACATTGCGAAAAGAAATGTTGCTCCTTCAGCCAAATACGTTTTCGAAGATATTTTTGGTGAGAGCGAATCGGTATCCAAGGCAGTTCAATGGGCCAAGATTGCTTCTAAAAGTCCTTCAACGGTTCTTTTGACTGGCGAAAGCGGAACAGGAAAGGAGCTCTTTGCCCAGGCAATCCATAACGGGAGTCCGAGAAAGGATAGACCGTTCATTGCAATCAATTGTGCCGCTTTACCTGAAACTCTGATAGAAAGTGAGTTGTTCGGATATGAAGAAGGGTCTTTCACCGGTTCGAAAAAGGGCGGTCAGATAGGAAAATTCGAACTGGCAAATTGTGGGACAATTTTTCTTGATGAAGTCGGAGACATTCCGCTGTTCACTCAAGTCAAACTCCTTCGGGTAATCCAGGAAAAGAAAATATCGCGTATCGGTTCTGCTAATGAAACAGCGGTTGATATAAGAATCATTGCGGCAACCCACAAGGATCTGAAGGAAGAGGTTCACAAGGGGAATTTCAGGAAAGACCTTTATTACCGTCTGAATGTAATTACCATATGCATTCCTCCTCTCAGAGACAGGATGGATGACCTTGCTCTGCTCGCCAAACATTTTGTTAACAAGCTGTCTACCAAACTGGTAAAAAAGAATATTTCCATTGCGGATGACTTTATCGAGAAGATAAAATCCTACAGCTGGCCAGGAAATATAAGGGAGCTTGAAAATGCAATTGAACGGGCAATAAATCTTGTCGAGGACGGAGGGAGTATAACCTCCGAGTTTTTGTTCTTTGACGCTTCACCACCGGCAAGAACAGATGAAAGAATTACCGAGATAAAATCGCTGAAGGAAATTGAAAAGGATACGATAGTTAATGCCCTTAACCTGTACAAGGGGAATATCCTGAAAGTTTCCGCCAAGCTGGGTATAGGTAGAAACACCCTGTACCGCAAGATCAAGGAGTATGACATAAAATAGCTTGTGCAGTGTATCACACTAATAAGTAAAGCCTTCGGTCCCTTATAATTATCCCGAACCTCCACAGCAGGGCATTAGGAGGCGCAGCGATCACTATTCCGGGCCTGGATGTCTTATCCAGGTCTTTTTTTGCGCCACCGATTCGCCCTTAAGCAATCCCCTCCTATTTGCCGTTTCAACTTGAAGCCTCCATATTGCGAATGCTCGCCACCATCATTGGTTCCGGATTCAGATTTCTTTCTTAATCTAACCGACCTGAATTGGTTTTTCCGTGAAAGCTTTTTGCTCTTTTTGTTCAAGCATTTGAAAATACATGTGTTGCTGCACTTGACAAACACTTTTTGGTTTGTAAACTTCACAAGTATTTTGCATCAGGGAAAGGTCAGCAGACAGTGCTCTATAATCAAAACGCATGTTCCAAAATGGATTGCTATTTTGAGAAAAATTTCTGCTTTAAATGGTGTTCTAAATTCGTGACATGTGTAATTGAAAGGTTTTTTACCAGTATCTGTTGTTGGCATTGTAATTGCTTTCCTGTATAACACTGTTTTTGATGCAGTGTTAATTTCTTAAGTGGTAATGATATTGCCGAGAGGGGAGGTGATGGGAAAAACGCGGCACAGTTTTTGGCAGCATCTGAGTAGTTGGACAATTATTGGTTTTAGATGTACAAAGGCTCAGGCCGAAGTGACTGTTCTTTATTGAAAAAAATAATTTATGGAGGATTGACAAATGGCTTTAGCAGAAACTTCTTACTATTTCTTTATCCCTACTATTAGCATTCTTGGCCCTGGCTGCTCCAAGCTCGCCGGTGAGCGCGCAAAAATATTGGGCTTCAAAAAAGCTCTGATCGTATGCGATGCCGGTCTGCACAAAATGGGTGTTTCCGAGCAGGTTAAAGCTAATCTCGCCGCTGCCGGCGTTGATGCGGTTATCTACCCTGGTGCAGAGCCGAACCCGACCGACACAAACGTTCGTGACGGTGTGAAAGTATGGAAAGACAATAACTGTGACGCCCTTGTTTCTCTTGGTGGCGGTAGCTCCCATGACTGCGGTAAGGGTATCGGCCTCATGATGTCCAACCCCGGTAAAGACATTCGTGATTTCGAAGGTCTGGACAAGTCCACTGAGAAATTCGTTCCTTATATCGCTATCAACACCACCGCTGGTACTGCCAGTGAAATGACCCGCTTCTGCATCATCACCAACACCGATACCCATGTAAAAATGGCTATCGTTGACTGGCGTGTAACTGCACAAGTATGTATCGTTGACCCCGTCCTCATGCTGGGCAAACCCCCCGCACTGACCGCAGCAACCGGTATGGACGCCCTTACCCACGCTGTTGAAGCATATGTTTCCACCATCGCTGAGCCGATCACCGACGCATGCGCCATCAAGGCCATCGAGCTGATCCACAAGTCCCTCCGTCGCGCCGTTGCTTTGGGTTCCGACCTCCAGGCTCGTGACGATATGGCATGGGCCGAGTTCCTCGCCGGTATGGCATTCAACAACGCCGGTCTCGGCTACGTTCACGCCATGGCTCACCAGCTGGGCGGCTTCTACAACCTGCCGCACGGTGTTTGCAACGCCATCCTGCTGCCGGCCGTTGAGCAGTTCAACCTGATAGCAGCTCCTGAGCGTTTTGCCGATATCGCCAAGGCGATGGGTGTCAAGACTGACACCATGTCGACTCTGGATGCCGCCCAGGCAGCCATCGACGCCATCAAGGCTCTTTCTGCTTCCATCGGTATTCCGCCAAACCTCACCGCTCTGGGCGTAAAAGAGCAAGACCTGAAGATCATGGCCGAAAACGCCAAGAAAGACGTTTGTCAGCTCATGAATCCTCGTACTGCGACTCTTGATGAAGTTATTACCATCTACAAGTCCGCAATGTAATTCTCTTTGAGAATGCAGGAAGGGGGGGGTGGGTATCCACCCCCCCCTTTTTTTTCGCCCCCAGTAAGCATTTAAAATACCTTTCAAGAATAGCTCCTGTTTGCACTACCTCTTCATGGATGAGATTGATTATTGCTTAAAATGAAAAAGCTTTGCAGTTGTGTTCGATGTCAGGGCGTTTGTTTACAATAAAATCAAATATGTCATATTATGATACAATGTTATGCTAATGCGTAAACATTTCGATTCTTACTTCTAACATCGCTGAAATATTAAAAAATATGTTTTGATTCTTATGTAATGATTTGTTTTATCGATGGAATTTGTTTTGGTAGGCAAAAACTGAATATGGATTTGTTATGAAATGAAGGGCAAATGAAAATATATGTGAAAATATATGTTGCAAACAGCGTTATTTTTTCATAAAATCGCACGCAGTAAAAACTACTAGGCATGGAAATGGAGGAATGTATGGGAGAAAAGATTATTCGTGTAAACATGACAACCCTCACAGCCAGCACCGAAGCAGTTCCCAGTGATTGGGCAGGCCTTGGGGGAAGGGGGCTGACCTCTTCGATTGTAGCCAAGGAAGTTCCCCCCACATGTGAGCCGCTGGGCAAGTACAACAAGCTTGTCTTTGCGCCCGGTCTTCTGACCGCTACTGCCGCTGCCAACTCCGGCCGTCTGTCCGCAGGCTTCAAGAGCCCGCTGACCGGTGGTATCAAAGAGAGTAATGCCGGCGGTACCGCTGCACAGAACCTGGAGAAACTCGGCATCAAAGCACTAATCATCGAAGGTATGCCGAAGGAAGACAAGTGGTACAGCATCCATATCAACAAGGACGGCGCCACGATCAAGGAAGACTCAGAGTTTCTTGGCAAAGGAAATTACGAGGTTATCACGACGCTGAGTGAAAGACTCGGCAAGAAGATCGGTGTTCTTGTCACCGGCCCTGCAGGTGAATTTAAAATGGCTGCCGCAAACATTTCCGTGAAAGACCCCGACGGAAACATCCGCAGCCATGGCCGTGGCGGCGCCGGAGCAGTAATGGGTTCCAAGATGTTGAAGTACATCACCATCGACGATACTGATGGTCCGGGCGTAAAGTTGGCTGATCCCGAGAAATTCAAGACTCAGGCAAGAATTTTTGCCAAGGCAATGCTTGATCATCCCGTTACCGGCCAGGCTCTGCCGACTTACGGTACCGACGTTCTGATCAACATTCTGAACGAAGCCGGTGGTCTGCCCACCAAGAACTTCCGCTTTGGTTTCGTTGAACATCCGGAAAAAATCTGCGGTGAGACCGTACATGATACTATCGCTTCCCGTCCCAACGGTGTGACTGCTCACGGTTGCCATGCCGGTTGTATTATCAAGTGCTCTCAGATGTATGTTGACAAGGATGGAAAATACATAACCTCAGGCTTCGAGTATGAGACCATCTGGGGCTTTGGCTGCGCCTGCAATATCAGCGACCTCGATGATATCGCAAGGAATGACTGGGTTATGGACGATGTCGGTATCGACTCAATCGAAGGTGCCGTTCTCATGAGCGTTGCTATGGAAGCCGGTATCATTCCTTGGGGTGACGGTAAGGCAACCTACCGCCTCTTCGATCAAGACGTTCGCAAGGGAACACCGCTCGGACGCGTTCTTGGTAACGGTGCTGGTTCCGTAGGTAAAACCTATGGTCTTACCAGGATTCCGACTGTCAAGAATCAGGGTATTCCTGCATATGATCCGAGATCCGTTAAGGGTATCGGTATCACCTATGCCACTTCAACCATGGGTGCGGACCACACAGCCGGTTACACAATCGCAACCAACATCCTTAAGGTTGGTGGTTATGTTGATCCTCTCCAGAAGACAGGTCAGGTTGAACTGTCCAGAAACCTGTCTATCGCCACAGCGGCAGTTGACAGCACCGGTTTCTGTATATTCGTAGCATTCCCGGCACTTGATATCCCTGAGTGCTTTACCGCAATCTATGAAATGATCAATGCCCGTTACGGTCTGAGCCTGACTGGCGATGACGTCGTCGCGCTTGGCAAGTCTATTCTCAAAACCGAGCGTGCATTCAACATGGCAGCAGGAATGACCAATCTGGATGACCGTCTGCCTGAATTCTTCGAAGAAGAAATTCCGCCCCACAATTCGGTATGGGATTTCAGCGGCGCGGAAATTGACGAATTCTGGAATTTCTAATCGTCAATAAGTTTATTTGATGCTTTGTTGTAGATTTTACGGGCACCCGTTTGGGTGCCCGTATGTTTATGTGGGCTTTGTCGATTACCGGTAAACGCAGGCATAAGGCTCAGTGTTATCACAGAGGTATTAATTAACCACCCGATTACCCTACAAAAGCAGCACTTCCAAAGTTTGCTCTCTTCGAAGAACACTGGGAAAACAATAATATATATAAGTACGATCGAAATCATTTTTGATTATCTGTATTATTTAGTTGCCGCCCCGGTTTCCCCCTGTATTTCCGTGTGTCCTCTGTGATACAATCTGCTTCAGATTAAATCATTTAGCAACCTCATTCTTCGCATGTCACTGAATTGATAACACAAGATTTGAATAAGGGTTAAAAGATGTCTTTGATTGATTCTTACGGCAGGAAAATAAATTATCTGCGTCTTTCCGTAACCGACCGCTGCAACATGAGATGCCGCTATTGTATGCCTCCCGAGGGGATTGAGAAACTAAAACACAAGGATATCCTCTCTTACGAAGAACTCATGATGTTGGCGCGTGCAGCTGTGCAGCTCGGTATCGAGAAAATAAGAGTGACCGGAGGCGAACCTTTGGTCAGAAACGGCATAATTGATCTTCTGCAGGACCTGGCTAAGATACCCAGTCTACGGCAGCTGGTTTTGACAACCAACGGGGTGCTGCTTGAAGAAATGGCGGGAAAACTGAAGCTTGCAGGAGTTCAACGCCTTAATATAAGTCTCGATTCCATGCGGCCTTCCACATTTTCCCAAATTACCAGGTACGGGGATTTGGAGAAGGTGCTCAAGGGAATCCGTGTCGCCGAAGAGGTAGGTTTCCCCATTAAAATAAACGTCGTTGCCATGCGCGGGGTGAATGATGACGAGTTTGTAGATTTTGCAAAATTAACCCTCAACAAACCTTATGCTGTTCGTTTTATAGAGTATATGCCGACGTCGCAAGACGCGGACTGGCAGGCTCTTGTCATTCCGGGGGAAGAGATTATCAAAAGAATTGCGGAATATTACCCGATTGAAGAAGCTGAAAGAGGTCTTCTCTCAGGTCCCTCCCGTAATTTCCAAATCAAGGGCGCAGCCGGCAAAATTGGGATTATCACTCCGATATCGGGACACTTCTGCGGTGAGTGTAACCGAATCAGAGTGACTTCGTCCGGCATGGCCAAAAGCTGTCTTTTCGACGACAGTGAGCATGATCTTAAACCGTACTTGAAAGCCGGCAGTGAAGATCTTCTTAAAGAGGTTTTGCAGGGAATCGTCATGAAAAAACCAGGGAAACATTTGCTGTCTGATCATGACTCCGGCCATAAACCTTTTGAAATGTCAAAAGTGGGCGGATAACGTTAGATTATATCGTATAGAAGGGGAATATAGTATGTCAGCAAAAGTTGTCGCCGTTTGTGTGAGTGAAAATAAAGGTGAACGAAAAAAACCGGTAGATGTTGTGGAGCTGAAAGAAAACCACGGTATTATCGGAGATGCCCATTCCGGTGAATGGCACCGTCAGGTAAGTCTGCTGGCGCTTGAAAGTATTCGCAAAATGCAGCAAAAGGGACTCGATGTTACTACAGGGGATTTTGCCGAAAACATTACTACGGAGGGGATCGACCTGCCTTCTCTGCCGCTGGGGACGCGTTTGACAATCGGTGAGACTCTTGTCGAAGTTACCCAAATCGGCAAGGAATGCCATACACGTTGCAGCATCTATTACCAGGCTGGTGACTGTGTCATGCCGCGGGAGGGGATTTTCGTGAAAGTCATTCGTGGCGGCAAGATTGGAAAAAATGACAAGATTGATGTTATCCCTGGCGCCGAGAAACAGTAAACAAAATCAGAATATATCTGTGACCCCCATCTCCTGACTGATTAAAAACTCCTGAACCGCCCGCTCCTTTCAGTCGCTCAAGATGCTAAGGACGCTAAGGACGCAAAGACAGGCAATGGCTTTTTCGGGCGAGAGTCTTTAATACCTCTGTTTTTCTATGCGTCCTTCGCGTCTTTGCGCTTCAAAGATTTGAGATTGTAAAGAGGAGCCATGATATACGGAATCGAATCTTGCGGTAACACACTGTGTACCAATTTGGAACCGACAAATCATCCCGCCTTTCGAAATCATCCATCAAAACTTTTTGTTGAGCTTACCACACGCTGCAACCTTTCGTGCCGAATGTGTATGAAGCAGTCCGCCGGCGGCGGAATCCGGGAAGGCGACATGTCGCGCGACACTTTCCAGGCGCTGGTTCCCGCTCTTTCCAAGTGTGAGGCCCTGATTCTTAACGGGGTCGGTGAGTCTCTTCTCCATCCCGATCTGGAGGAGTTCATCCGCATCGCAAAGGATGCCATGCCGCCGGACAGTTGGGTCGGGTTTCAGACTAACGGTCTTTTGCTGGACGAGAAGCGGGCCGTATCCCTTGTCGAGTCCGGTCTGGACAAGATATGCCTTTCCTTGGACGCGATCTGTCCTGACATGTTCCGCAGTATTCGAGAGGGCGGAGAGGTTGAGGATCTGAAACAGGCTTTTGTCGCATTGAGAACGGCGAAGCAAATGTGTCCCGGTTCCCGCCTTCAGGTGGGCGTCGAATTCGTCGTGATGCGGGACAACCTGCAGCATTTCCCTGACGTTCTTCGATGGTCCGCTTCACAGGGAGCGGATTTTGCCGTTGCGACGCATCTCCTCCCTTACGACCTCGACCACATTTCCCAAGCCGCATATGACTCCAATACGGATCGGGCAGTCGAGCTTTACCAAGTCTGGAAAAAGCGGGCCGAATCCGAAGGTATCGATATCAGCCGATACTTTTTCATCAATTTCTACAAGTTTTACAGAACGCCGGAAGAGCAGCGGATCGTGGATTTTGTCCGTGCTATGGTTGCCGATGCCCGTTCGAAAGACATCTTCTTTCATGTCAGAAACCTTATTGCCAGTGACGAGGCGTTGCCGGAAGAGGTTGCCGGAGTCTTTGACAAGGCGAAAGAGGTGGCAGAGGAGGCAGGTCTCGATCTGAAACTGCCTGGAGTCGGTCCGAAGTCGGAACGAAAGTGCGACTTTATAGAAGGCGGAAGTGCGCTTGTTTCGTGGGATGGCGGAGTGCATCCCTGCTATTTTCTCTGGCACCGCTACTCATGCCATTTCCCTTATTGGAGAAAATATGTTCCCAGCCTGGATTCGTCATGGGGAGGCAGCGCCATGATGCACTTCACCTACTGGAAAAAAAATGTGAATCCCAGGATTTTCGGCAACCTGAAGGAAAAGGGCATCCACGAGATCTGGAACGATCCGGCGTTCCTTTCCTTTCGCGAAGAAGTTCTTGACAATGAGTACCCCTACTGCTCCAACTGTAATCTGGTCCCTTGCGACCATCTCACCGCCGAGGAATTCGAGCGGGACTGCTATGCCACCACCGTGCCCTGCGGAGACTGTTTCTGGGGACTCGGGATATTCAACTGCCTGCTTTGACATAATCCTACCGTTCAGATAATCATCTTTTTCCCTTCCTCAATTTATGTTTCCAATTATATACCAGATAATATAATCCACCTTTCTACGACGTTATGTTGAAGATCTTCGGGTAGAAAACTCGATAAATGGTAATGCGGTTAATGAAAGCTAATATGATGTGCGTTTCGGGGAAGACTGCTGGGTTTTTGTCGTAATCAAGGCTACCAGCGTAATTACGCATGTGGTTACATTGTGATTCATTAACATAAATATCTATGTTGACTTTCAGGAATCATTGTTATATAAACGCCTGCATAATAAGGGCGCATATATAGCGCGCAGCCGTGTTCCGGCTGTGACGGGGGCATTTGTCTTCCGTTATTGCACTTCCAGCCTGCACAATGGTTGATTGCCCTATGATCAGCGTCACTGCCAGGCTGAATTGAACAAAAGGAGGAAACTGTGAGAATGAAGATTTTTGTAGCAGGGGCAGTGCTTCTGGCCACGGCATTCATCGGCCAGACGGTATCGGCAAAAACCCTTGAGGATGTTCTCAAGGAAAAAGGGGTGATTACAGAGGCGGATTTCAAGGAAGTTACCAAAAGCAAACCGGTCAGCTACAAAATCGGCAAGGGTTTCACTTTGATGTCTCCCGACCAGAAGTTCAGTCTGACCATCGGCGGCTATCTGCAGCCAAGGTACACCTTTGCTGACAGAGATAGTGATAATACTGTCGCCAGTCTCAGACAAGATGTCAGCCAATTCAGGGTGCGTCGGGCCAAATTCGTCCTGAGCGGTCACGCTTTTACAAAGGACCTGACGTACAAAGTGCAGACGGAATTTACCAACAGTGGCAATGCAACGATGCTGGAAGACGCCTGGATGAACTACAAGATCATAGATGAGGCGCAGATCCGTGGCGGCCAGGATAAGGTGCCGTTTTCCAGGCAGTGGTTAAATAGCGCGTGGGCGCTCGAGTTCATTGACCGTTCCAACGCATCCGACGCATTCTATGCCGGGCGTGATATCGGTGTCCAGTTGCTCGGCAAGATCCCGGTTTATTGCGGGACATTGAATTATGTTGTGGCCGGCTTTGGCGGAGCAGGCCAGAGCTTGCTGAATGCAGACAACAACAACGCTCTTAACGCTCGTGTCGTATATAACCCACTTGGCGAAATGCCTTATATCGAGGGTGACATCGATGTGAGCGAAAAGCCACTTTTCGCCATAGGAGCGGACTATTACGGCAATACGTTCGTTAGAAACGCTACCACCACCGCGGCTGGGGCTGGATTCACCGAAGCCACCAACGTTCAGTTCATTACTAACAGCTTGTTGTTTCCAAGCAGACAATTCCCAAGTTCGACAACTAACGTCCCCAACGGATGGCTCGGGCAGAATATAGCAAGATTCATTGCTAACGAGAAAGTCGATGTCAATACTCTCAGCGCCGACGTCGCCTTCAAGTGGATGGGTGTGTATGTTCAGGGTGAATACTACTACGGACAGGGAGAGGGTCAGACATCTGACAGATTTCTCCGCGCCCAGGGCGGCTATGGCCAGATTGGTTACATGATCATTCCCAAGCATCTGGAAGCCGCATACCGGTTTTCAATTGTGGATCCGAACACTGCAGTGGGAGGCGATATGCACATTGAAAACCAGGGTGCCATCAACTACTACTTCAACAACCACTACCTGAAGATTCAGGCGGAAATTACTAATGCCCATCAGCAACAGGGAAGCAACACTGCAACCAATGACATGATCTACAAGTTGCAGGCGCAGTTGATGTTCTAGCCACTGGCCGGAAGATTCAAGACTCCTTCTTGGTATGGGGGGAGGGATTACTTCCTCTCCCGTTTTTTTTCTTGGAGGAATCCAGCTCGACCTGTTTAGAGTTTGGCAGATTCTCACTTACCCCTCTCCCTGACCCTCTCCCACAAGGGGAGAGGGGACTTTAAGGTCCCCTCCCTTCAATGGTGAGGTTGAAGGAAAAACCTGTACAGCCGAGAATTTAAGGAGGTGGTAACCATGAAAAAGCTGTTTACCGTCAGTCTGTTTTGTTTGGCACTGCTTATCCCGTCGTTGACTTTTGCGCAGGGAGGTAATAAATTCATCTTCCTTGCCAGCACGATAGGCCCTGTCGATGCCGGAATAGTCGCCGTACTGGAGGATCAGTTCGAGAAAGAAACCGGCATCAGGGTAAGACATGTGGGCGCCGGCACCGGAGAGGCGTTGAAAATTTCCCAAAATGGAAATGTCGACCTCATCATGGTGCATGCCAAGGCGCTCGAAGAGAAATTCATCAAGGACGGTTACGGGACTGAACGTATTCCCTTCATGTACAACGATTTCGTCATTGTCGGACCCGCTGCTGAACCTGCCGGCATCAAGGGGATGAAGAGCGCGACGGAAGCCCTGAAAAAGATTGCCGAGAAGGGCGCGCCCTTCGTCAGTCGCGGGGACAAGTCTGGGACCCACGTGGCCGAGATGGATCTCTGGGCAAAGACGGGTATAAAACCGTCAGGTGCCTGGTACACGGTGTATGAGAAGGGTAACGAGGGGAATGCACCCACACTCAAATACACCGATGAGAAAGACGCATACACTGTGATTGACCGGGCAACTTATCTTTCCCTCAAAGACAAAATCAAACTTGTCGTGCTTGTGGAAAATGACGAGGCGCTGCTGAACTTCATATCTCTTATACCGGTCAATCCGAAGAAATTTCCGAAGGTGAACTACAAGGACACGATGATCTTCGTTCAGTGGCTCACCGCGCCGGACAAGGGACAGAAGATCGTCCAGCAATTCGGCGTGGAGAAATACGGCAGCCCGCTGTTTTTTTCCAATTCAAAGGAATGGAATGAAGCACACAAAAAATAGTATTTTTGTGGAATCTCAATAACAAAGGAGGATGAATCATGAAAATGTTCAAAAAACTCACCGGTTTGATGTTTCTGTCCGCACTACTAGGTGCATTTTGCATATCGTCCGCAGTTGCCGCTCCCGCGGTGAAGAACATTATCCTGGCGACGACGACAAGTACACAGGATTCAGGATTGCTTGATGTATTGCTTCCCGTGTTTCAAAAAGATACAGGCTATTTTGTTAAGACTATCTCCGTCGGTTCCGGCCAGGCGATGAAAATGGGTGAAAAGGGGGAAGCGGATGTCCTTCTTGTCCACTCACCGGATGCCGAGAAGAAGTTCGTCGCAGAGGGATACGGCATCAACAGAAGACTGGTCATGCATAATGACTTTGTCATCGTTGGGCCGCCTTCGGACCCGGCGAAAATAAAGGGTGAGAAAAGCGCCAAGGCGGCAATGCGGAAAATAGCATCCAGTAGCTCACTTTTCCTTTCCAGAGGCGACAATTCCGGAACAAACGCTCTGGAGAAAAAGGTATGGAAGGCCGCGGGGCCGAGTCCCGCGGGGCAGAAGTGGTATCAGGAAACAGGTCTCGGCATGGGGCAGACACTGAGTGTAGCTGCGGAGAAAAAGGGGTACACTATAACGGACCGTGGAACTTACCTGTCCCTGAAGAAAACACTGGGACTCGAAATCCTTGTTGAAGGCGATCCCCTGCTGCTTAATATCTACCATGTCATCGAGGTGAACCCTGCCAAGTGGCCGAAGGTCAACGCCGCCGGCGCCAAGTCCTTTGCCGATTTCATGGTCTCGAAGAAGGCACAGAATATGATCAAGACCTTTGGTGTCGAGAAATTCGGTTCGCCGCTCTTCTTCCCGGATGCCGGAAAGAAGGCTGAGCAGTTGGGGATGTAAATGGACCTGATCCTTGATGGAATAATCAAGGCGATCAAGCTTCTCATTGCCGGTGATCCCGAGGTGCTCGGGATTACCTGGCTCTCGCTTAAGGTATCGGGGACGGCGACGCTCATCAGCGTTGGGATTGGAATTTCCATCGGGATGATCGTCGCCCTTACCCGTTTTCCGGGCAAGAAGTTCGTGGTCAGTGTAGTCAACACGGGAATGGGACTTCCTCCAGTGGTGGTCGGTCTGTTTGTCACCATATTTCTCTGGCGGAACGGGCCATTGGGATTTCTTGACGTCTTGTACACACCAACCGCCATGATTCTCGCCCAGGCGGTTATTGCGACACCGATCGTGATGGGGATATCCATCGCCGCTCTGCAGAACCTCCCCGCAAAATTGCGCCTCCAGATTCTCTCCCTTGGCGCGACTCGCATGCAGATGGTGTGGCTGCTTATACGGGAGGCTCGGCTCCCACTAATGGCAGCCGTTATGGCGGGATTTGGCGGCGTCATTTCGGAGGTGGGCGCCTCGATTATGGTCGGCGGCAATATAAAAGGATACTCACGTGTTCTAACGACCGCAACCGTCATGGAGACCGGGAAGGGGGAATTCGATGTGGCCTTCGCCCTCTCCATAATTCTTCTAGTGCTGGTTTTCCTGGTCAATTACCTGTTTACTCTGATTCAACAGAGGGAAAGGCCCCGGTGAACAATTCAAATAGTATTATTTCCGTCGAGGACATCAAGGTGGAACTCGGGGGGGTGTCGGTACTTGACATCCCCTCCTTTTGTCTGAATTCCAAAGAGTTTGTATCCCTGATTGGTCCGAACGGCAGCGGTAAATCGACGTTTCTTCTTGTGCTCAACTGTCTGCTGAAGCCTGTTTCCGGACGTATCAGCTACAGAGGGAATGATATTCTATCCCGCGATGATGTTATCCGGTTTCGGAGAAGGATATCCATGGTTTTTCAGGAGCCTCTCCTGTTTGATACCACTGTCTACAAAAACGTTGCTTCCGGCTTGAATATCAGAGGAGTGAAAAGGGCTGAAATCCACGAGCGGGTGATGCGTTACCTGAAATGGTTCAACATCGAGCATCTCGCCCATCGCTCTGCAAGGAAACTCTCAGGCGGGGAATCGCAGCGCACCAGCCTTGCCCGGGCATTTGCCATCGAGCCTGAGGTCATCTTTCTGGACGAACCCTTCTCCGCCCTTGACCCTCCCACGAGACACGCCATTACCGACGATTTGGAAACGATAGTTAGACAAACCGGCATCACCACCGTCATGGTCACCCATGACCAGTCCGAAGCCCTGAGGATGTCGGACAGGATAGCGGTGATGAATGTCGGAAAAATTGTGCAGACCGGCGTTCCTTCCTTGGTCATGAACAACCCGGTCAATGAGTTCGTTGCGAATTTTGTCGGTATGGACACGATTCTCGAGGGGAGAGTCGAGGAAGCCTTGGACGGGATGGTAACTGTCTCCGTTGCCGGCAGGGAGATTGAGGCAGTCGGGCGACTACAGCCTGGCGATAAAGCATACTGTTGCATCAGGCCGGAGAATGTTGCCATCGAGTTGCGCGACCCGGATGATTTGACAACCGCCAGGAATGTTTTCCCCGCAAAAATTGTTGATATCGATTCAATGGGACCTTTTTTGAAAGTGACGCTGGACTGCGGTTTCCCGTTGGTCTCTTTCGTAACCCGGGAGGCGTTTGCCAGTCTGGGACTTGATGAAGGCAAGCCGGTTTTCGCAACATTTAAGGCAACGGCTGTCCATCTGATTCAGGGAAGCGAACAGAAATTTTAAGTCATTTCAGGCGATCATTCACCTTTGCCGCAATATCTTGACAGGGAGCGAATTAATCTGCAAAATGGCCTGGTGGCCAAGCTTTTGTGATCGAGCAGGCCCAATAATTCAAGACGGAGATTGCAGCAATGCCCACCTACGAAGAAGCCAGAACCTGTATTCTTGAATCAGTCAACCCCCTCGGAATAGAAAAAGTAGAAATCCTTGAGTCATTGGGAAGGGTCCTTGCCGAAGATATATTTGCGCCCTGGGACATGCCGCTGTGGAATAATACGGCCATGGACGGATTTGCTGTAAGGGCGGCGGACTGTTCCAGTCCTGTCACTCTTAAGGTGTCAGCTTTTCTCCCTGCCGGGGAAAGTATGAGCACTTCCATAGAAAAGGGAACGGCAATAAGAATATTGACGGGCGCACCCATTCCTCCCGGCGCCGATGCCGTTGTGCCGTTCGAAGAGGCGGATGACGTGGGTGAAGCGGTATCGATAAAGGGGCCGGTCAAGGTCGGGGACCATATCCGCTTCAAGGGGGAGGATGTAAAGACCGGAGAATTGATAATTCCTGCCGGCACAGTGATCAGGCCCTATGAGATCAGCATGATGGCTTCTTTCGGCAAATTGTTCGTGCCGGTATACCGCAAGGTTAGGGTAGCCATTGTGTCAACCGGCGATGAACTCGTGGAACCGGGTGAACCTCTTGCTCCGGGTAAAATTGTCAACAGCAATGCCCTTACGGTTGCGGCGGCAGTCAGGCAACTTGGCGGGGAAGCGGTCATGCTGGGCATTGGACGGGACAACAAAGAGGACTTGGGAGCGAAGCTTGCCGAAGGTCTCAATGCGGATGTTCTTATTACCTCGGCCGGCATATCGGCGGGCGACCGAGATCTGGTTCGTGCAGTTCTCGACGAACTCAATGTCAAGCTGGTGTTCTGGAAAATAGATATCAAGCCGGGCAGGCCCACGGCTTTCAGTATCAGGGACGGCAAACCGGTGTTCTCTTTGCCCGGTAACCCTGTTTCGACTATGATTACTTTCGAGGAATTTGTCAGGCCCGCTCTCCTGAAGATGATGGGACACAAAAGGGTAGTAAAACCTTTTGTCAAAGCTACCCTGAAAGCTCCGGTCAAGAAAAAGCCGGGCAGGGTGAATTTCCTCCGGGTGAGTATCGAAAAGGAAAATGGCGAGTATGTTGCCTGGAGTCCGGGGGATCAGAATACCGGGATACTGAAAACCATGCTCCTGGCCGGTGGAATTGCGGTTCTACCTTCTGAGCAGGGTGATCTGCAGGCGGGTGAAAAAGTTGACGTCCATCTGCTGGGTTCTTGTGTAGAGACGCTTGAAGAAATTTAGGGGACATGGAATTTTCAATTATGCCGTTTGTTCGGGGCTCTGTAGGGGCGAAGCAAGTTTCACCTGCTTCGCCCTTGTCCGGATTGCGGCCAAAGGCGGGCGAAGCAGATAAGGCGTTTGCTTCGCCCCTACGCGTCATGCTGAACATGTTAAAATAAATCTTGGAGGCAAAAATGCCGTTTAATCATTTTGACGAACAGGGCAGGGCGGTTATGGTGGATATAAGTGCCAAGTCCGCAACCATGCGCACTGCTACCGCTGCAGCAACTGTTTTTCTCCGTAAGGAAACCCTTGCGGATATTCTCGACGGAAGAATGGCCAAGGGCGATGTCCTTGGCGTTGCCCGTCTGGCGGGCATAGCGGCCGCAAAGAAAACACCGGACCTTATTCCGCTTTCCCATCCGCTGGCACTGCATGCGGTATCCATTGAGTTCGGCACAGATTCGGAAAAGGGCACTATCAAAGTGGAAGCCACTGTTCGAGCCTTCGAACGCACCGGTGTGGAGATGGAAGCCATGGTTTCCGCCTCCGTTGCGGCCCTCACCATTTACGATATGTGCAAGGGCGCCGACAAGAGCATCAGCATCGGCGATATTGTCCTTCTGTATAAGGAAGGCGGGAAAAGCGGTCTTTATAAAAGAGAGGAAAAGTCATGAAAGCCGGTATTCTTACCCTCAGCGACAAGGGCGCAAGAGGGGAAAGGGAAGACCTGAGCGGCGCCGCTCTCCGGAATTGGCTCGAGCAGCGGGACGTGAAAACGCACGCTTATGAGATGATACCTGATGAGGAAACGCTGATTTCCGCGAAACTAATCGAATGGGCGGATACCGGCGATCTGGACATAATCCTTACGACCGG
>DATEVI010000276.1:0-4054 GCA_035281865.1 Geobacteraceae bacterium
CACCAATGGATGGACATGGTGCGACAGGATCTTTGCTTCCTGCGACAGGGCCTGGGGAGTGCCGCATACCCTTTTGCCCACTCCCGCGAGGATATGACGCTCGGCTTGTTCATCGTTAATCAGGATTTCCAGGATTGCGGACTGGGAGAACTGCTGGGCATCGCGGAAACCGCCATCGACAGGATGCCTCGAATCTATGCCAAGCTTGCCGCCCGTCTCGCGCAGACAGCGGAAGAGGCGGAAAAGATCAATGGCATGCCGCCACTGAAATAGCTGGTCGCGTCCCCTTCATTGACAAACAAACACATATAAATTATAGTGTACAGCCCTTCATTTGGGCTGAACAGGAGCGGACCTTCCTTCCGGAAAGCCCCATGGCCGTTTTCCCCATCGGACATACGGTACGGCGGTTTTTGACAGAATTAACGCTGATGATACACTCATAGTTGCAGGTCCGCGCGCCGTCCCAACCCGGAAAATCCGGAGGATTGCGGCATGTTTAATGGAACTTGACCGGCGGAAAGGCGTCATCATCCTTGTTTGCGGATATAAATACCATAGTCCTCGATCTCGATGGCACCCTGTACGTCAATAAAGATCTGGCAAGAGAGATCAGGGACAGTGCCGGCAGATACATTGCTTCATTGCGGGGGATCGGCGAGGCTGACGCCTGGCTTCTCATCGAGGATACAAAGAAGAGAATATCGGACAAAATCGGCCGGGAATCGACACTTACTGCCGCCTGCGTGGAACTGGGCGGGGACATGCGGCATCTGCATGAACATTTCGCCGCGGAAATAAGGCCGGAGTTATACCTTGCTCGGGATGACGATCTGGCAAAGCTTCTGGAAAAGCTTGCGAAGAGTTTCGATCTTTACATATATACGAACAATAACCGTTCCCTTTGCGACAGGATCATGAAAACCCTGGGAATTTCCGGTTCCTTCCGGGGGGCTTTTACCATTGAGGACTACTGGCGGCCGAAACCGGATCTAACCGTTCTGGAAAAGATTTTCCTCCGTATCGGCAGGAAACCGGCGGAATGCCTTTTTGTTGGCGACAGGTATGATGTGGATCTTCGCCTCCCGGCATCTCTGGGAAGCGAGGTTTTCCTTGTCGGGAACGTGCAGGAGCTTTTATCCCTTCTGCATAAAACCATGGAAGATAAATTTTGTGAAATCAGCAAGTGAAGGGGAGGGGGCAGGTATCATGGGAAATCGTATTGAAAAGGACACGCTGGGGGCTGTAGAGGTGCCCGCCGGTGCCTATTATGGGGCACAGACAGCGAGGGCGATCGTAAATTTCCCCATATCCGGACTGAGGCCGCATCCTGTGTTTGTCTGGGCCACCCTTGTCATCAAGAATTGCGCCGCGCGGGCAAATATGGCAACCGGCCGGCTTGACCGCGAAATTGGCGAGGCAATAGTTGCCGCCGCGGAGGAGGCACTGGACGGAAAGTTTGACGATAATTTCGTCGTGGATACTTTCCAGGCCGGCGCAGGGACTTCGCATAACATGAATATCAACGAGGTGCTGGCCAACCGCGCGGAGGAGTTGCTGGGGGGAAATCGTGGTGAGTATGCCCGGGTTCATCCCAACGACCATGTCAATATGGCCCAGTCAACCAATGACGTCATCCCCACCGCAATGAGGCTGGCATCCGTGAGGATGTACTTCCAACTTCGTCCTCAACTGGAGAGGTTGAGCGAATCCCTGCATCAGAAGGGGGCGGAGTTCGACCGGGTACTCAAATCCGGCCGCACGCACCTTCAGGATGCCGTCCCGATCAGGCTGGGCCAGGAGTTCGAAGCCTATGGCGTTGCCGTCGACAAAAATATTCGTGCCCTTGAGAGATGTCTGGCCGGCCTTTATGAACTGGGCCTTGGGGGTACTGCAGTTGGGACGGGGCTCAACGCGGAGCCGCGCTATATCGAGCTGGTGGTTGAAGAAATCGGCAAGATGACGGGATTTCCTGTTTTTTCCTCTCCGAACCTGGTTGAAACAACACACAACATGGACCCCTTCGTCCAGTTCAGTTCGGCCCTGAAAGGCCTGGCAATCAACCTTACCCGTATCGTAAATGATCTGAGGCTCCTTTCATCGGGGCCGATGACGGGGCTTAACGAGATAAATCTGCCCCCGGTTCAGCCCGGTTCGTCAATCATGCCCGGAAAAGTCAATCCGGTTGTTCCTGAAATGGTCAACATGGTCTCGTTTCAGGTGATTGGGGCGGATACGGCTGTGACGCTGGCGGCACAGGCCGGGCAGCTGGAATTGAATGTCATGATGCCGGTAATCATCTACAATCTTCTCTTTTCCATGGAAATCCTGAAAAATGCCGTGAACAAACTGTGCGATGCCTGCATAGAAGGAATTACCGCAAATGTGAACCGCTGCACCGAATATCTGGAATGTTCCGTGGGGATGGTCACGGTACTTGCCCCGTTTATCGGATATGCAGCTGCCGCCGAAGTGGCCAAGGAATCGGTAAGGACGGGGCGCAGTTCAAGGGAGATCATCATTTCACGCGAGCTGCTCTCCCCTCAGGCCCTGGCGGAGATAATCGACCCTTTCCCGCTGACTAATCCCGGTGTGCCGGGGAAAAGAAATGATTAGACTTATTGGGGAAAAAGTTTAAAACTAGTTTTTAGGGGGCAATACCTCAATGGGGTTGCCCGGGAACATAAAAAAGGAGGAAGTATCATGTTAGAAGAAGTAAAAAAAGTGCTGGATATGATCCGTCCGGCTTTACAGGCAGATGGCGGTGACGTGGAACTCGTGGAAGTGACCGAAGACGGCATAGTTAAGGTCAGACTGGTCGGCGCATGCGGGCACTGCCCCATGTCCACGATGACTCTCAAGAACGGAATAGAAAAGACCCTTATGCAGAAGGTACCCGGAGTGAAGGAAGTTATCGGGGTTTAACGACTTTTGTCGGGCAACGGGCAATTATGCTGTAATCATTATTCCTGACAGGGTGTTGAAAATCGCGGCAGAGAAACGGTTTTTTTACAACTTGTCGGAGGGAGGTGTTCCATGGCATACAAGGTCAAGTCTTTCGGAATGGAAATAAGACCCATGAAGACCATGCAGGAACTGCAGCAGCTTGACGAGATGGTTAACAGCTTTGTGGCAGCCAACAATGTGAAGAAACTGCTTTCGGTTTCGGATGCGCCGGCCACCGACGACACGGGCGAGACCATCGGATTGATCAGAGTTATTGCCTATGAAGATTGACGGAAAACGCGGCGAAATGCCGCGTTTCTGTTTTATGACTCCAGACCTGGCACACGGGAAACAGAATGCAGTTTTCGCGGCGTAAAAGAAGAAAGGGGATCTTCCGTACACTCCGCTTTTCCGCGAGGTTGAGGAGAAATGCCGAAGCTGTTCATTCAAAAGGGAACAGGGTAGTCCTGTTTCCAAACGGGGGGGATTTCTTTCCACCCCTCTTTCAGGCATTTCGCTCGGCCGTCATTAGCATCTGCGCCGAATTCTATATCATAAAAAATGACGATACCGGCAACGCCTTTGCCGAGGCCCTTATTGACGCGGCGCACAGAGGCGTGGACGTCTCGCTCATTTATGACTACATCGGCTGTATCGATACCCCTTCCTCGTATTTCAAACGGCTGGAAGACGGCGGAGTGCGCTGCCTTCCCTTCAATAGACCCGCTTTTAAAAGGCTGCACTGGCTGGATATCCGCGACCACAGGAAGGTTGTCGTTATCGACGGCAAGACCGCATTTCTCGGCAGTCTCAATGTCGGCGATGAATATGCAGGATACGGCGAAAGCCCCGAGCGCTGGCGTGATGTCGGCATCTGCATTAATGGCCCCGCAGTAGGGGAGTTGCGAAACCTCTTTCGGCGGACTTGGGAGAAGGAGAGCGGTCGTTCAACTCCAGACCGGCCGGATCATGAATCGTCGCCGGGCGATGAGGGTGATGCCGATGTGATGATAGTGAACGGAACCCCGCACCATACCCGGTCGGTTATTCGCAGTGCCTTCAGGCTGGCGATGGCGGGCGCTTCGGAAAGCATCAGGATAATCACCCC
>DATEVI010000277.1:0-6500 GCA_035281865.1 Geobacteraceae bacterium
CCGCCGTACTGAACGTACGGAGGCGGAAACTCTTGCAGCTTCGTTTAGCGATGACGGGCGGCGGGCGCTCCTGCCGAAACTCGACGAGATTCGCCGGGAAGTGCAAAAAGACGCGGCATTGAACCTGCAAAACCATGACCGCATCCAGCGGGAAACACGCGAAGCCCTCCAGGGGCGTCTCGATGCGCTGGACAAGAGACATCAGCGACTGACTGAAAAAATACTCAGCCAGATGAAGGACTACAAGCACGCCTACCCGGCCGAAACCGTCGAAGTAGATGCCGGGCTGGAGGCTGTCGGAGAATTCGCCGCGATGCTGAAGGCCCTGCAGGAACAGGATCTCCCCCGCCATGAAGCCCGTTTCAAGCAATTGTTGAACGAGGAAACGATCAAGGACATCGTTCTCCTGCAGAATCAGCTGGAGAAGGAAAAACAGCAGATCACCGAAAAAATCCGCCTTATCAACGGCTCACTGCGGGAAATCGAATATACGCCGGGAACATACATTGAACTGGTAATGGACCGCACCCCCGACCCGGAGGTGCGCGATTTCCAGCAGGAGTTGAAACAGTGCCTCTCCCACACCCTCGCCGACGAGGAGATCTACAACGAGGCGAAATTTCTCCAGGTAAAAGCGATAATTGACCGTTTCAACGGTCGCGAGGGATTTGTGGAATTCGACCGTAAATGGACACGCAAGGTCACCGACGTGCGCAACTGGTTTACCTTTTCCGCCAGCGAGCGGTGGCTGGAGGACAACAGCGAGAAAGAGTACTACTCCGACACCGCGGGCAAATCGGGAGGACAGAAGGAAAAACTGGCCTACACTATCCTGGCCTCGGCCCTGGCTTACCAGTTCGGTCTGGAATGGGGGACGGTCCAGTCCCGCTCCTTCCGCTTCGTGGTCATCGACGAGGCGTTCGGAAAAGGCTCCGACGAAAGCACCCGCTACGGGCTGGAGTTGTTCAAGAAGCTCAACCTGCAACTTCTCATCGTCACTCCGCTGCAAAAAATCCATATCATCGAGGAATACATCCGTTCAGTGCATTACGTGTACAACGAAAACGGCGCCAACTCCATGGTGCGCAACCTGACACTCGAAGAATACCACGCCGAGAAGGAACTTTACCGCAAGGGAGCAACTGCATGATCTCTCCCGAGGCCATTAAAGAAAAAGCGATGAAGATCTGGCAATCGGGACGCATCCTTTCCGCATGGTTGACCGGGGAATCCCTGTTCCCGCTCGACATACCGTTTCGCAAGGCTACCGCAAGGGAAGCGTTGGAACGTTTCAGCGAAGTACGGCAGTGGGTGAACCGGTTGCGTGGAGGGAGCAAGGAAAAGAAAGGCTTCGGCTATTCCATGGAGTTCACGGGTGTCAACCACCGTCAGCTCGGCACGCAGCAGTTCCCGAGCCGGATATGGTTCGAAACGGCGGAGGATTTCCTTCGTTTCATCGGCAAACAGCGGGACTTCGAGCGTTTCCGGACGCTGGCGCAGCAGAGCCTGACAGAACAACCGGCGCTGGGCGAATGGCTGGCGCAAAGGCCTTTGAAGGTGCTGGAGCATCATCACGTTTGGACTCAACTGTTGGCAGTCTGCCGCTATCTGCAATCAAACCCCCTGCCCCGACGGTATATTCGCGAGATCGATATTCCGGGGGTTGACAGCAAATTTATCGAGCAGAACAAGTCGCTCCTGAGGGAGTTGCTGGATACCATTCTTTCGGCGGACGCAATCCATAGCGGGGTCACAACTCTTTCCGGGCATGGCTTTGAACGGCGGTTCGGCTTCAGGTACGATGAACCGCAGGTACGTTTTCGGCATCTTGACGCCGATCTGGTCGGTGCGTGGGGCGTGAGCGATATCAGTGTGCCCCTGACTCAATTCCTGACTCTTTCCATCCCGTGTGACAGGGTCATCATTACCGAGAACAAAATCAACGGCCTGAGTTTTCCGCCGCTTCGGAAAGCAATTGTTGTCTTCGGGCTAGGCTATGGGATCAGCACATTGCGGGATGTCGAATGGTTCAACGGCAGGGAAATATTTTATTGGGGTGACATAGATACCCACGGCTTTTCTATTCTGTCTCAATTCCGCGGTTATTTCCCCCATGTTAAAGCTTTGCTTATGGACAGGAAAACCCTTGAGGAATTTCGTCATTTGTGGGGAAGAGAAGATGATGATAAGCGATGCACGGCAGAATTGCCTAACCTGGAGGAGCCTGAACAGCAGCTGTATCTCGACTTGACGAGCAACGTCCTTGGCGACAACATCCGACTGGAGCAGGAGCGGATTGCCTTCGGTTGGCTACGGCAGAGGTTGCAAAGCGTTGTTGGAGGTTGAACGGGAAAACCATAAAAGAGACATCACAATCCTCCACATCTACATGAACACCTTCTTCGCTTCTTTTGACAGTCTCATTTCCCCCGGCCGCGGAAAAGATCCAGAACGGCCCAGGTCATGGCCTTTACGCCGGTTTTGATGGCGGGTTCGGGGACCGGCGCAAATGAGGGATTGTGGATGCCGGCATAAGGCCTGTTTTGCACTGCGCATTCAGCCACTTTTTCCGGGTCCGCCACTCCCAGCCAGAAATAGAAAAGAGGTATCCTCGGCTCCGCGAAACCGAAATGGGCAAAATCATCGCTGGCCGTTAGCGGATCCAGCTTCATCACGTTTTCTTCGCCAAACACACTGCGGAACAGCTCGGCCATGCGCCGGGAAATGCCGGGGTCGCTGTAAATGGGGGGGCCGGTCATTATAGTCGTGAGGACGGGCGTCCTGTCGTCCGGAACACCCGCTGCAACGGCCACACCTTTGACGATGCGCCCGATAGCGGAGCTTATCTGCCGATCCACGTCGGGAGTAAAATATCGGTAGTTTATCTTGAGAACAACTTCATCGGGGATGATATTGCTCCTGGTGCCGCCATGTATTGATCCGACACTGACGACCGCGCTCTCTTTCGGGTCGATTTCCCTGCTCACTATGGTCTGCAGGAGGAGTATCGTTTCGGCGGCCATCACTATTGGATCTTTCACTTCATGGGGTCTCGATCCATGGCCGCCGACACCGCGAATCCGCAGGTCAAGTGATGCGCACCCGGCCATGGTCGCCCCTTCGCTGTAACCGACTTTTCCCGCGGGCACGGGCGGACGGACATGGAGCCCCAAGATGCAATCCGGCCGGGGAAATCTGGTAAAAAGACCATCTTCGAGCATCGCCATGGCGCCGGTACCGGTTTCCTCGGCAGGCTGCCCGACCATGATCAGGGTACCCTGCCAGTCTTCCCTGCAGTGCATCAGCAGGCGGGCAGTGCCGACAAGAACGGTACTGTGGAGGTCATGGCCGCAGGCATGCATCACGCCCGTTTCGGGGTCGTCGGAATCCCTGGCACGCTCCCTGCTCGCGTACGGAAGTCCGGTCGATTCCTGGATAGGAAGGGCATCCAGGTCGGCCCTGACCATAATTACCGGACCTTCACCGTTTCTGTGCAGCCCCACCACCCCGTGGCCTCCGACATCGCGCGTCACCTGAAAACCGATTGCCTCAAGTTCCCCGGCCAGTCGACTCGAAGTCTTTTCTTCCTGCCCGGAGAGTTCGGGACGGGAATGAAAATGGCGGTACAGTTCAAACAGGCTCTCAAACTCCTCATCGACAAGAGAAGAAATTCTGCCGATTGCTTCCCGTGTCGGCCCTTCCGCAGCGGGCGCTTTTTCGCAAAAGGACATCATTACTCCATGTTATGCTCGGAGCCGTACTCCGTCAGAATCTTTTTCAGTTGTTCCACGGTATTGGAACAGGTACCCTGATCGACAAAAATATCGCCGGCCCGAATCCCCTGCTTACCGTAGAAAGCAGCATTGGCATCGTTATCGATCTGCATGGCGGCCCCTTCCAAGGAGACACCCGCGAACAAGCCACGGTTCCTTGAATACGAATATATTTCCGCCTTCAACTGCATGTCGGTAGCCGCCTCCACACTTCGCCCCACCGGCCCTGCTGCTATGCTTGCATCGGCGCCGAGGGTGAATTTGCCCTTTGTTATGCCTTCAATACTTTTGCTGCTCTTGAAGACGAGTATGACATCGGTCGACTGCACCCCGATCTGCCATCCGAATCCGCCTCCAACGAGTCGGAAGAAAGCGGGATTGCTCCATCCACCCTCCTTGGAATGGACCATAAGAACTCCGCTTCCATACCGTCCTCCCAGGAAAAATGCAGCTTTAATAATGCCTGGAATTATGGCGATGCCATGGGCGTTTTTCAGAAGTGCAGGAGGGATCAGTTGTTCGGGAATCTTCACTATTTCCCGCAGGACCTCGGCACATGCGCTGACTTTGGCAGACTCCTCAAAGGCATTCGAGCTCTTTGAGGACCGTTCGACACATGGAATATCGCTCATCGGCTCCTTCGAGGTAAGCATTGTCCTCGTATCAGCGGATGCGGGTGTTATAAAGGTAAAAAGCATTGGCAGAACAATAAGGGATCCACACAATAAGAACGTCCTTTTCATTTACCCTCCCTTGCAAAACCGTTGAGGCAATCACTGACGACAAAGGCCCCCATCAATATGCGGGCTACCGTCACATTGCCTCCTGCTGCCGTTTTCCCGTCATTTTCCGGACCGGACACGTTCTAGGAAAGCCACTATATCTTATATGCGGGAAAAATGCAAAAGATGCCCGGCCGCACTTACGCTTGGAAATACTCTCCGATTTGCATTTCCCTGAGCAAGGCAAGCTGCCCCTCCGTGTCTGCGGGCGGTTCCAGACCGGCCCAATCGAAAAGCCGCGGCACTGCCTCTTCGGGTTGGGAGCGAGGGAAACCTTCCGTGGAAAGGTGATGGATCAGCTTCATGGTCTTCAAGCCGTCGAACCAGCCATGAAAGGCCGTAAGCAGCTTTGAACGGTCAGGGCAGGTGTTGCGGAGTTTTTCCCAAACGTCGGGAAACCGGACCCCGCATAGATATTCATGCAGATGACGAGATATCTCCATGCTCCCCAAATGTATCTCTTCTCCGCCATTGTCTGCCCGGTCGGTCACAAGGGCCAGCCATTCACCAAGTATCCGGAAGCATTCTGGATGATAAAAGAGGACCGCCCCCTCTTCATCGGAGAGAAGACGGCCGATGCTTCGGCCGGTGCCGAAAGGTACGCGGCGGGAAGCCCTCGCCGACGGATAGACGACGGTCCCCTCAACCGGGGCCACTCCCGATGTCCTGTGCAACTGCTGAAGAAAGTAGAAGTCTTCACCGGCCACCCTGCTGTTCATCCCCCCTGCCATTACATACGCTCCGGCGGTGCAGGCCATGGCGCTACCCACGGTATGGAAGGCATAGGGAGAGTCCGCACGGGACAACCCGAGCACGTAACTCCTGAGGAAAAGCTCATAACGGCGTATTGCCCGGTCATGGCGGGGAGAACTCCCCCCCTGGTGGCAAAAAGGAATCACTGCGCCGCCCGCTGCCGCCATCTGAAAATGGCTCACCAGCGAGGGCAGGTAATCGGGTCTTACCAGAGTATCGGCGTCCAGAGCAATGAGCAGCGGATCGGAGCGTTCAAACGCTAGAAGGGACAAGGCAAGATCAAAACCGATCTTGCGTGCAAGCCCCACTCCTCCGCCTTTCGCGGGTAATTCTCTGCCTGCCGAAGCCGCATCGACCCACGCCAACCGCATCGGTGCAAGGGAAACAGCGTTTTCAGACAGGCGTCTCAGAGTGAGGATGTTGTCGTCTTTGTCTTCACGGGGTGAATCAGCGCGGTGATTAACCACCACCAAAACCAGGAATCTTGAAAGAAGGTCGGGAGGATTCTGCGCCAGGGAGAGCAGAGTTGCAAAAAGGCTGTCACTCTCGGCGAGAGAAGGAATCACAACGGCTCCGATGAAATTCCCCCAGTCCGGACCGGTTATCCGCCAAGGTCCGGTGATACCCCGCGAACGGAGATACTTTATTACACGGTCAGGAAGCATAAATCTTTGACTCTTTCAATCCTTCGCCTCCACTTTCGAGAAAGAACCAAAAGCCTTCCGCAGCAGCCACACTATCGTAACAAGGCCGGCTACGAGAACGGAGAAAAACATCAACATCGGCGAATACTGGGGAACAACCTGAAGAGAATCAGGGGAAAAGTGTGGCTGTAAATAACCGGCTCTGACGAAGTCTCTCATGACAGACATGACATAGATCAACGGTACGACAAGCCAGGCACATGCATAAACCTTTCTTTTCGTTGCCGCGACCAGAGCAGACAGGGCAAGGGAGAGCCCGGCGAAAAAAAACACCGTGGCGAGGACATTGCCTCCCATGAAAAGCGCCATGACATTTCGCGGAAGAGAAATGAGAAACCAGAAACCTGCGACGACCTGAACCCCTGTCAGAAGAGTGAATACCTTCATGCCGATATTCTCGGCGGCAGCGCGGACATCAGCTTCCATCGTTCTTTTGAGTCTGCCGAACAGGGCTACGAAGAGTCCGCCCACGGCCAGACCTCCGACAA
>DATEVI010000278.1:0-2870 GCA_035281865.1 Geobacteraceae bacterium
CGGCGATCGGGATAACCTGATTTCCGTTTCCGGGACAATTTCATTGGGCGCATCTCCCGCAGTGAAGCGCCTGACCATCTGGAAACCGGAGCTGTTTGCATTGGGGCTGTTCGGTGATGCACTGCGTGCCCGGGGGATTACGATTATCAAGACAGGCATTGCCGGCGCACCGCCGGGAATCCCTATCATTGCCCGCAAGGCAAGACCTGTCGGCGACCTGGTCAGGTTCATGTTGAAGAAAAGCGATAATCTCTCCGCCGAAAGCCTCCTCAAGTTAATCGCCCTTGAAGCGACCCGCCGGTCCGGGTCCGCGGATTCGGGCAGTCGAGCGGTTCTGGATTATCTCAAAACGCACCACGTCCCGGTCGACAAACTTGTCGTCGCCGACGGGTCGGGCCTCTCCCGCTACAACCTTACCAATTCCGAAACTATCGTTCGGTTACTTGAGGAAGTGTACCGGGATCATGAAATCTTCCCTCTGTTTTATGACTCACTTCCGATTGCGGGAAAAGACGGGACGCTGGCAGCGCGGATGAAGGGAACACCTGCTGAAGGAAAGCTGCGGGGCAAGACAGGGACTATGAGCGGTATTTCCGCCCTTTCCGGTTACCTGTCCACAGCTGAGGAAGAGCCCCTGGCTTTTTCAATTATTATCCAGAATTACGCTGGCCCGCCACAGCATGCCCGTGACATCCAGGACCGTATCGCCGCACTACTCTGTTCCTTCCGGCGGAAATAGCGGTGCGGGGTGTGCGCGGGGCCTGACTCACGCAGAAACGCAGTGATAATCCGCTTGCACCCCTTGCCCCCCACGCGTAAACTCTTAATCAAGGAGTCAATTCCATGATCCCCAGAAAGTTCATCATTGTTTTCGGGGTCATCCTTGCAACTCTCGTCGTCCTGACAGGCGGGGCATCGCTTCTGGTCAAGCTCCTTGTAACGCCTGAGATGATCAGAAAAAACATTCTGCCCCGCATGGAAGCGGCGCTTCAACGCCCCATCGAGTTGGGAGATGCAAAAATCGGCATCTTTTCGGGAATTACGCTGCGCGGTCTGACGGTGTATGAGCGTGACGGCAAGAAGCCGTTTTTCTCGGTGAAAGATGCATATCTCCGCTACCGGTTATTCTCCCTTCTTTCGCGCAGGTTCGTGGTTGACGAGATTTTTCTTATTTCGCCGCGCCTCCATGTCGTCCGTTACACCGACGGAACTTTCAACTTCACAGATATAATAAGCAAGGAAAGACCGAGTTCGGCTGAACGGAAGACCCTTTCCCTTGCAGTGGAGGAGATCACCGTCACCGACGGTAACTTGGCATACGAAGACCGAACGGGTTTGTTCGGCCCTCCCTTCACCTACCAATTGAGAGACATCGACATCAAAGCGAAGGACCTCAGGCCCGACCAACCCTTACCAGCGATGCTGAAGGAGGCAGAGATACGGCTGAAGGAAGCGAGGCTCACTGCGGCGGGGTATGCGCCGGTGTTATCGGGGGCTTTCACCCTTTCCGACGGCCGCCTGACCTCGCGTGACCTTGCCGTCACGCTGGGGAAGAACAGACTCGCCATCCTGATGAGCACATCTTCCCTGGGCAAGAAACCCCTCAGGGTGCAACTGTCCGCGAAGACTGATTTCCTCGATCTGGACGCGCTTCGAAGAGCCAAGACGGCCGGAGTGCCGGTTCCGTCGTCTCCGGCCCGCGCCGGTGGAGCCAAACCGGCCCCCCTCAAGCTCCCTGTCGAAATCACCGGAACCGTCCACGCAGGCGCAGTTGCCCGGCGGGGCATCACCATAACCGGGCTTTCAATCCGCTACCGGATAACAGACAACATCCTCACCATTGGAGACATGCGTGGAGCCATGCTCGGCGGAACCTTTACCGATACGGCCCGTATCGATCTCGCCGGCCGGGGCTTTCCCTTCACAACCAGACTCTACCTGCATGGAATCCGGGCCGACAAACTCGTTGCCGAACTTGCACCTAAGGCTGCCGGAAGCATTTCGGGAGTTCTGTCGGCAAAAGCCGATCTCGCCGGGTTCGGAACGACTGCGGCCGCGGTGAAGCGGAACCTTTCCGGCACGGGTGATTTCCATATAAAGAACGGCAAACTGGCCTCCTGCGGTATCGTATTTGAGCTTGCCCGTATCCTGCGCAGCGAAGAGCTGCGCGTCGTCCGTTTCACTACCCTTACCGGAACATTCCGGATAAAAGAGGAACAAATTTTCCTGAACGCCATCCTGAACGGCCCGGACATCAAATCGAAACAGAGTGGGCGCATCGGCTTCGACAACAGCATCGACATGACCATGGACGTCAATCCGGCGCCACACATCACCGGCAATGGGGGATGGGCGGTGATCCCTGTCAAGGCAACCGGTACAATCGGCTCACCCAATTGCACCATAAGGGGTAAAAGCCTCGGACAACGAATTGGCGAAAAAGCCGAAGATACGAAAGAGCTGGGAAAAGATGTTCTGAAAAATGTGGAGACCGGCCTGAAAGAGAAAAAGCAGCAGGTGGAAAAGACGCTTCGAGGGATTTTGCATGACTAGTTCTCAAATGTCAGGAAGATCAAAAGGTCGGGGACATATTCACTTGACATGCTATTCTTCATAATGTACGTATTGGGTGCTACGAAATTTTTTTTTGTGTTACCATGACTCGATTCCTGCAACTCATCGAACGGAGGGTATGATCATGCACATGGCGGATGCTTTGTTGTCCCCGGCAGTCGGGGGAACCTTGTGGGCTGCTTCGGCCGGAACCATCGCCTATTGTTACGCAAAGGTGCGTTTCGAACTGGACGAAAAGAAGGTTCCGCTCATGGGTGTCCTGGGTGCGTTCCTCTTTGCCGCCCAGATGATCAACT
>DATEVI010000279.1:0-2713 GCA_035281865.1 Geobacteraceae bacterium
AGCCGTGGAGCATCGGAAGTCCTTGTATCGGAGGTATTCCCTGGAGGAGCCGTTATCTTCTCTTCCAACTTTTGAGGATCAAGCTCGAATTTTGGATCGATAGCCGACGACGGTCCCAAAGCAAAGGCAAAGAAGGCAAAATTAGCCAACAATAAGGTGATCGTCTTCTCTATTATCGACATAGTCGAGCTCCTGAATAATTGAAATGGATTTCAGCACATATAGAAGTTTTTTTAATAAATTTTCGATTGATACTATATATTTCTCAGAGCATTGACATGTCAAGCAGAAATCGCCTGGTAATGACACAGGCACTCTTCTTATTTGTCTGAAATATTCCGGATCATCCGGGGTTGCCTTTACAATCAGTGCGTTTGTGATGTAAAAGCCCGCCGGAACATTCCTTTTCCGGACTTGACCCAACATTATAGTATCAATTCTGGAAAATCCGGAAAACTCAGATAAACTAGTTAAACCAAATCGCTCTATCATTATGTAGATTTAATTCAGAGTCGGAAATATTAATGAAGCAGACACGCATAGTGCTGCATATCTCTTGAACAGTAAACTCTCTGGAGGACACGATGCTTTCTGATGACCAAGGAATGTTGAACCCACTGGATATGGTGATCGCACAGATGGACAAGGCTGCCAGACACCTTTGCTGCGACTCGAATATCATAGAAAAGCTGAAACATGCGGAACGCTCCCTCATAGTTTCGGTTCCGGTCATGATGGATGACGGCACATTACAGGTTTTCAAGGGATTTCGAGTGCAGCACAGCACTGTCCGGGGGCCGGCCAAAGGCGGAATCCGTTACCATCCGATCGTAGACCTTGAAGAAGTGACTGCGCTCGCGGCATGGATGACATGGAAGTGCGCAGTCATGAACATCCCTTTTGGCGGGGCAAAAGGTGGCGTGCAGTGCAATCCGAAGGAAATGAGCATAAGGGAAATTGAGCGTCTTACCAGAAGATTCACGGCGGAGATACTGAGCTTCATCGGACCGGATAAAGACATACCGGCTCCGGACGTCAATACTAACCCACAGATAATGGCCTGGATGATGGATACCTACTCCATGCAGGTTGGGCACACCGTGCCTGGTGTGGTAACCGGCAAACCGATCGACGTGGGCGGTTCTGAAGGCAGAAGCGAAGCAACCGGCCGTGGTGTCGTCTTCACCATACTCGAAGCGGCGGGCACACTGGGAATGAACCTTGACGGCACAACCGCCGCAATTCAGGGTTTCGGCAACGTGGGTGCCGCCGCTGCAAAATATCTCTGCCGCGAAGGAGTCAGGATAACAGCAATAAGCACCTCCAAAGGGGGAGTCTATTGCGACCGGGGCATCGATATCCCGGCCCTCCTTGATTACTACGGGAAGAATGGCTCTCTGAAGGGATTCAATGGATATGATGCCATAACCAACGAGGAACTTCTGACCATTCCATGCGACATCCTGGTTCCGGCTGCCATGGAAAATGCCATCCACAAGGGAAATGTAGGCGGAATCAGAGCCAAAATCATTGCGGAGGGGGCAAATGGCCCGGTTACTCCCATCGCCGACGAAATCCTCAAAGAGAATGGCGTATTCGTTATTCCCGATATTCTGGCCAACGCCGGTGGTGTTACGGCTTCGTACTTTGAGTGGGTCCAGGACTTGCAGAATTACTTCTGGAATGAGGAGGAGATTAACGACAAACTCCGCATGCTGATGTCAGCCGCGTTCAAAAAGGTGATGTCCATTGCCGAAGAAAACAATGTCGATGCAAGGACGGCCGCGCTGATGCTTGGAATCGGAAGAGTGGTCGAGGCTACCCGGTTAAGGGGTCTCTATCCGTAGAAGACAATATTTTCACCATCTCATCGTGGACATGACCGTTGCTGGCCACGATCCGGGGTGTGTAGATTGAATACTCACTGCCGGCAAAGTCGCTGACCCTGCCGCCGGCCTCCTTTACCAGCAATATGCCGGCTGCGACATCCCAGGGATTGAGCTTGCTCTCCCAGTATCCGTCGAGCCTGCCCGCCGCCACATAGGAAAGATCGAGGGCAGCGGAGCCAGCCCGCCGCACGCCCCTTGCGGAAAGCTGAAATTGCACGAAATTCTCGAAGTTGTTTTCGTTTTCGCGCGTCCTGTCATATGGGAAACCGGTTGCAAGAAGACAGCTTCGCAACGGATGATTGCCGGAAACTCGCAGATCTTTTCCGTTCAGCCGGGCACCCTCCCCTTTTATCGCCGTAAAAAGTTCGTCCATCATGGGATGGTACACGACCCCGACTTTCAGATCGCCTTCGATCTCCAGGGCAATTGAAACACAGAACCAGGGAAAACCGTGGGCATAGTTGGTGGTCCCGTCCAGGGGGTCTATGATCCATTTTACCGGGGAATGCAGGGATTCATACGTTTTCTCCTCGGCAAGGATGTCGCATCCAGGAAAGGCGCTCAGAACCATTTCGACAATCAGCTCCTCGCACATCCTGTCCACTTCCGTGACCAGGTTCGTCTCTCCCTTGAAATCGATCACGCAGCCAGTCCAGAGTCTCTCCTTCTGAATCTTTCCGGCTGCCTTTGCGGCCATGACCGCTGTTGCAAGATAATTGTCCAGATTAGATGTCATAATCACCGAATGCCCATTTTTTTCTTATACGGAAGTCACTGCAACCCAAAACATGTTTTGGGGCGATTAAAACTCCTTCAGGTTGCTG
>DATEVI010000280.1:0-3894 GCA_035281865.1 Geobacteraceae bacterium
TGTCCACCCAGACCATAAGGGTGCCGAAGTCGCCGGTCAACTGCGGTGGAACCGTAGGAACATTGCCCAACATTACTTCACCGGTTGAACCATCCAGCGTAATGACATCGCCCTTATTCAAGGTAATGCCGTTGACGGAAAATTCATTTGCAGCGTAATTTACCTTGATTTCGCCACAGCCCGCTACACAGCATTTGCCCATACCGCGAGCCACAACGGCGGCGTGGGATGTCATGCCCCCGCGGGCGGTCAGAATGCCCTGTGCCGCATGCATTCCGTGTATATCTTCCGGGCTGGTTTCAATGCGGACTAGAATGACTTTCAGTCCTATCTTCGCCGCCGCCTCTGCCTCATCGGCCGTAAAGACGACTTCACCGCTGGCAGCGCCGGGAGAAGCAGGAAGTCCTTTGGCAATAACATTTCTGGGGGCGGCGGGATCGAGCGACGGATGCAGCAACTGGTCAAGCTGATTCGGCTGAACCCGCAAGACCGCTGTTCTCTCATCGATCAGGCCCTCCTTTACCATATCAACGGCTATTTTTACCGCTGCAGGAGCCGTACGCTTGCCGGTGCGGGTCTGCAGCATGTAAAGTTTACCCTTTTCTATGGTGAATTCTATATCCTGCATGTCCAGATAATGTTTTTCCAGAATGCCGCGGATCGTGACGAGTTGCTGGTAACATTCCGGCAGTACCTCTTCCATCGCCGGCACGCCATCTTTCTTTTTCGCCTTGCTCAGCGGTTGAGGGGTGCGAATACCCGCAACGACATCCTCTCCCTGTGCATTGACCAGATATTCACCGTAGAAGTAATTTTCACCCGTGGAAGGGTCCCGGGTGAATGCAACACCGGTAGCGCAATCACTGCCCATGTTTCCGAATACCATGGATTGGACATTGACCGCCGTTCCCCAGTCAGCCGGGATGTTGTTAAGTTTACGGTAGGTGATCGCCCGTTGATTCATCCATGACCCGAAAACCGCACCAACGGCTCCCCACAGCTGTTCCTGCGGATCTTCAGGGAAATCCTTGCCGAGGGCCTCCTTCACCTTCGCCTTGAATACCGAAACTAGTCCCTTCCAATCTTCCGCGGTAAGTTCCGTATCGAGGCTTACCCCCTTTTCTTCCTTTTTCCTTTCCAGGATGTGTTCCAGTATCGAACCATCCATCCCCATGACCACGTTGGAATACATCTGGACAAAACGGCGGTATGCATCGTATGCGAAACGTTCATCACCGCTCTTTTCGATGACCCCCTTCACGGTGACCTCGTTCAGACCAAGGTTCAGAATGGTGTCCATCATGCCGGGCATGGAAGCCCGCGCCCCGGAACGTACCGAAACAAGCAGAGGATTTTTGGGGTCTCCGAACTTCTTGCCCATCAATTCCTCGATCATGCGCATATTCGAATCCACCTCTTCCTTAAGGGTTGGCGGATAATTGCGGTCGTTTTTGTAGAACTCGCTGCAGACCTCCGTCGTAATGGTAAAGCCGGCAGGAACCGGAAGCCCGATGCTGGTCATCTCGGCCAGGTTAGCCCCCTTGCCGCCGAGAAGACTTTTCATCTCCGCCGTCCCTTCGGCCTTTCCGTTACCGAAGAAGTACACATATTTTGCAGCCATTGCGATCCTCCTATGTTTTTGTTCTCTCTAACGCTAAGTTACTATTTTAATTACGCTAAGCGATTGTGATGTGTTAAATACTCGAGGCCCGAATGGCCCGGCTCCAGTTATGCCGAAATCTTGGCGAAATCCGCGATGTTGGCGAACAGCCTGGCAATTCCGGTCAAGAGTGCAAGCCTGTTGGTCCGGAGATTCTCGTCATCGGTCATGACCATTACCGTATCGAAAAACGAGTCTACCGCCCCCTTTAGGGTAGCAATCTCGGAAAGAGCGGCCAAGTAATCACGCCCGGCTATTTTTTCCCCGGCGTTTTTTGAAACGGTGAGATAGGAAGCATACAATTGCTTCTCCGCTTCCTCCTGGAAAAGCCCTTCACCCACCGGTACGTTCACCCCTCCCTTGACTATGTTGCAAACGCGCTTGAAAGCGATGGCCAGGGGTTCAAAGTCGGGCCGTCTCTTGAATTCGGACAATGCCGCAATTTTTGACGCCGCATCGACCAGGTCATCGAACGATACAGCTGTCACGGCGTCCACTACATCGCCGGGGAAACGGTCGGCTGACAGGTTGACAAAACGCCCCCGGAAGAACTCCAGAACGTCTTTATGGACATCTTCCCGGTCGCGGGTGATTTTGGATTCGAGAAGATCAAGGGATGCCCGGATGAAGCCGTCAAGCGCCAACCGGTATTCCTTGTCCAGTATGATATTGATGATGCCGAGGGCCGAGCGGCGCAGGGCATAAGGATCGGCCGAACCGGTCGGAATGAGCCCGACACCGAAACAACCGCAGATTGTATCCATCTTGTCGGCGAGGGAGACGAAGGCACCGACATCCGAGGAAGGAAGCTCTCCCCCGGCTTGAGTCGGCAGGTAGTGCTCGGCAATGGCGTTAGCCACCTCGGCATCCTCGCCATCATGAAGTGCGTATTCACACCCCATGATTCCCTGTACTTCCGGAAACTCTCCAACCATACCGGTAACGAGATCGGCCTTACATAATGTCGCTGCTCTGTAAACCTTGTCCGCTACCGCGTTGTTTAACTCAGCCGCCAGCCATTCGGCAAGTTGCCGGAAGCGCTCCATCTTTTCGTAAGAGGTACCGAGCTTCTGCTGGTAGACCACGCTTTTAAGCGCCTCCACACGTTTCTCAAGAGGTACCTTCTTATCCTCCTCGAAGAAAAAGCGGGCATCGGAGAGACGGGCGCGCAGCACCCTCTCGTTACCCTTCACCACGACGGAAGGGTCTTCCGCCAGGGTGTTGGGTATGGTGATGAAGACGGGAAGGAGCTTGCCCTTCTCGTCAATTACCGAGAAATAGCGCTGATGGCTTCGCATGGAGGTGATCAGGACCTCCTTCGGCACCGCAAGGAAGTTCTGGTCGAAGGTGCCATGAACGGCGCTCGGATACTCGACGAGAAAAGTCACCTCATCGAGCAGTCCCTCGTCCGGCAGGAGCTGACCGCCGGCGGCCTTCGCCACCCGGTGAGTTTCGCGGCGGATAATCTCTTTCCTCCGCCCCGGGTCCGGGATGACGAAGTGACGTTCGCACTCGTTCAGATAGTGGTCGAAGTCCCGGACCGGAAATGGGTTGTTGGCCATGAATCGATGGCCGCGGGAGACGCTTCCGCTCTCGATGTTGCCGAAGGTGAACGGCACAACGATTCCGTCGAAAAGGGCTACGATCCAGTGGATCGGCCGCGCAAAGCGAACGTCCTGGTCACCCCAGCGCATCGATTTCCGGAACGGGAGGTTCATTATCAGGCGCGGCAGGATCTCCGACAGCAACTCGTAGGTGGGACGACCGGTTTCGGTTCTGACGACCGCAACTTTCACCACTTTCCCGGCATCTACGAGTTCGATTCTGGCATTGTCGAATCTGCCGATTACTCCCGGCAAAAAAGCCTTCGCATCTATCTGCAGAGGGGAACCATCCCACCCTTTACCGCGGAGAAAGCCTTCGCCCGCGCGGGTCAGCACGGCATCGGCACCGAAAGCCACGTTAGTTGCGGGTCCCACATCGGTAATTTCCGCATCGGGCTGGACAGGGGAAACATCTTTCACTACAAGGGCAAGGCGGCGGGGAGTCGCGAAAGTCCTGATATCACCGAAGGTGAGACGCGCGCTCGTCAACTCCTTAGTGATGATGCTTTCCATATCGGCCATTGCCTTGGGCAAAAAGGCCGCGGGGATTTCTTCGGTACCTATTTCGAGAAACAGTTCCTTATTCATGGCCCCGCCCTCCTTTCAAAAGGGGGAAGCCGAGCCGCTCGC
>DATEVI010000281.1:0-3068 GCA_035281865.1 Geobacteraceae bacterium
GTCGCCCCTACAATTGATGATATGTTCAATCACCACGGCAAAAATTTTGTCTTTGCGGTCGTTCGTGTGTAACCGCCGCTGTTAGGATTATGACTCCAAGTCATACGATGTCAAATCGGGTAGTTGCGTGATTGAGGGGGAGGTTCCTCAAGGGGTCATTCCCGCCCTCGATCAGCACAATCGAAGGCGGGAATGACGTACATGGCGGGTTCAATTTCCACTGGACAGGGGTGTCCGGCGTGGGGGGAGGGGAGGCACAGGGCTCTCCTATCTTCTCCTGCTTTGTGAAACGGAGAATGTTTTTACAACTTTCCCACTACCGTCTTTGATTGTGATCGACCCGGTTCTGGAGGACCACCGGCTTGAATTGGACGCAACATTGTAGGCGACGTTCCCGTTGCCGGTGCCTTTGACGCCAGAGGTTATGGTGATCCATGAAGCGGTGCTTTGGGCCGTCCAGCCGCACGTACTGCCGGCGGTTACGCTGAAGCTGCCTGATCCGCTGCTGCTTGAGAACGAATTGCTTGTCGGGCTAATGGAGTAGGTGCAGGAAGGCGTAGGTGTTGGTGTTGGTGCAGGCGGTGGCGGAGTTGGAGCTGAACCACCATCGTATGCAATCGTGTAATCACCAAACTGTACCACGCTGTTCAACTCACTGTATGCGATCCTGAAGTAACCTCCGGTATCGCTTCCTCCCGGCTCACCCCAACCCGTGCCCCAGCTGTTCTTGACAATGAAGTATCCTCCTCCGGGGATATTGGCATCGTCTGTGTAGCCGACGAGAAGAACGCCGTGGCCGCCTTGCATAGACCCGGAAGTGTATGTGTAGACACCGCTTTTGTACGAATAGTAATCCGAATAGACATTCATCGTCGTGACGAGAGGCCCGTAGGTGAAGAGGGCATTCTTGAGAGTGGCCACATCGGGGGAGGTGGTGCACACCCATTTCCAGCTCGGGATCTTGGTGGCGGTGCTCTTCCAGGATGTGTCGGCGGAGCATGTTCCGTTTGTTGCACTGTACGGGGAGACGCTCTCCGGCGGCAGTCCCGTGCCGCGGATATAATCGGCGGCCCTGTTGATATACCCGCCGTTGCAGCTTCCTGCTCCGCTGCAGGAAAGGAGAATCTGCTCGGCCAAGTTAAGATCCACACTGAATGTTCCGTAGATCAGCGCGTTGGACTCGAGGGCGGCCGTCGTCACGAAGGCCCAGCAACTGCCGCAATTGCCCTGGTTCCTCACGCGGGTTACATAGTTCGTCCCGCCGTTGTTTCTCCAGTCAAAGGTTCCCGAAGGCGCAGCCAGGACATATGGCGAAGAGCTAGTCTGGGATGGTTCCGGAACCGCGGAGGTGGGCTTGACGAGCCCGACGCGCATCTTCCTCTCCTTCGCGGGCAGTCTGGAGATCGAAGTCTCATCGGCCTGCCATCTTGCGGCCTTCGACCTGATCGCAGCCTTGATATCATCCAGCTCCTTTAAGCGTGAAGCGACATCGGCGAGCTCACCGTTGCCTGAGACGATATCGTTCAGATCTCTTGCATGTGAAAAACTGACAGTCAAAACAGATAAAGATGCTAGAATTAATAGTTGCTTCAGGATGTTACGCAAAATATTCCTTTTCATTGGCCCTCCGGCTTTCTACTCTTCTGACGTCAACCCGGCGTCCTATTTTTTGCTGCCGGTGACGTGAACCTTGACAATAAAATGATCCGCCGACTTTTCTTTCCCTTCCCACTTTCTGAAGTAATCCAGTCTGATCTCGCTCCATCCCTCCTTTTTCGCCCGGAAAAGCCATATGGCCGTAACCGGTGCTCCGATTTTACCCTGTTCCGATTCTTGCTTCGTCTGCTCCGATACCAGTTCCAGATACTCGGAATTGAGATTGTCCACATACCATGCGTAGCCGGTGCCTCCAGTTGTCGGAAGCTCGACCCGGATCATGTCGCCGGTTCTCACCTGCAGCTCCTGTCCGCTCTGTTCTTTCCTAACGGTTACCGTCCGCACGTGACCCGTTCCCTGATCACAGGCAATTGCCGTCGTACAGACGGATCCCGCAAGCAGAACGGTCAGAGCTGCCATCATCGCCTTCACGGTAATTTTCATAACGGGAACCCCCTTTCATTAGTTCTGGCACAAAAAAAGCCGGGACCGAATATCTGCTGGATATTTCGGCGACCCGGCTGTCTCAGAGAGACCCTGTAGGCTTTCCGTCCCATTCTTGCGAATGGTTTAGTATTGTCGTGTACCCCTGCGCAAAGTCCGTCCTTTGCACATGCTACAAAACTTATCTGTTGTTCAACAAGAACCTGGAGATGCCGCTTCCTCCCGATGTGGTTTTACGACAACCGCCAGGGCTGCACCATCATCCTTGATATCCGGCACGCAAAAAGATCACAAAAAAAGCCGGGGCCGAATATCTGCTGGATATTTCGGCGACCCGGCTGTCTACGTGAGACCCTTAGGCTTTCCGTCCCATTCTTGCGAATGGTTTAGTATTATCGTCTTATCTGGCTTAGGCCGATTTAAAATCGTATGTCTTGCACGCGGGCTTTTTTACACTCTACCGGGAAGCTTGTCAAGGTCAAATAATAAAAGAACAACAAATTCAGTACATAAGGATAACAATAGTTGGCGAGTTGATGGTCAGGCAGAACCAGGAGGCGGAGCCGGAAGGCGCTCTTCACTGTTTCCCGCTTTTGGAGCCGCGCTTTGCGATATGGTTCGCGGTAAAAATGTAGTCATCCAGGTAGTTCCGCACGCCGTCGCCATTAAGATCAAACCTGGGAGCCTTGTCCGTGCCTCGGTTCTTGAGGAACCTGGCGAACGCGGCATTGTCGGGACCGCCGGTCGGACCCTTGCCGGAATCAATCGGCGGCGCCACGGTGAGCGGTATCTCGATCCTTTGGCCGTTGCCGAGGACCGTCAAAGAAGCCTCGTGCACTTTTCGGTCGGGCAGCGTTTCAATTACCCACCCGTTGCCGTCCGCTTTCAGGGAGATGAGGGAGGCTCCCCGCAGGGCGAAGGAGGGGGAATCGTTCCCGGTGAACGGGTTCCGGATGGATATTTTTATC
>DATEVI010000282.1:0-2631 GCA_035281865.1 Geobacteraceae bacterium
GAGGGATATGCTTTTAACTTTAAAAACGTTAGAAAAAATCTCGTTTTTTCATAAGCAAGGAGTGATGGCAAGTTGTTGAGTTAATTTAGATAATCCTTGCTGTATGGAGTCGTAGGCTGCTTCAATTTGTGAGGGTTGCTCAGCGAACTGGCGGACGTCATTTTTTATGGTCCTTGAAATCATTGGGTTTTTGAAGAAGTTGCCGGAGCAAATTTGCAGCCACAGCCAGGCGAAGCCCTTTTGAGTAACCACATAGAATGATTGATTATCGTGTTTTTTCAGTACGCCCCTTGCCTTCAATTTGTTCATCTCATAGCGGATTTGTGCAGGATTTCGGAAATGGCCGGAGAGGTTTTTATGCAGATCAGCCGTTCTGAATCCGTAAACATGGTATTTGGGTTTGAGAAGTTCTTTGGCCAGAGCTGTTTGGCGGTCCTTTCTGAAGTCGGGAGCGCTGACGCGATGTCCTGCCGGGTCCGTCACGGGCTTGGTGAAGACGTCGCATTCCTGATCGGAGATGGAGGAGACATCCACATCGGCGCAGCAGTCCAGAAAACGGTTATTGCATTCGACACCCTTCCACAGACAGGCCTGAAGATAGAGGACAGGCTTTTGCAGCCCCAGCGATTTGGGGTTGTTGATGGTGGTTTCGGTGCGGATGAAAAAACCGGTTTGCTTACTGCTTGATGGAGTTGCCCCGGAACCAGTGTTTGATGCAGGCGTTATTGTCGTAGAGTCTCCAGAAGGTCTTGGATATGGAGCCGCGATGGGGCCGTCGGCTGAAGATTTGGGTGATGCTCTCGGGCAATCCGAGGCGTTGGAACTTATCCAGGATCCTTTCAAAGAGACTGGTGCAGAAACGCGCTGATCGAAACACGATATTGGAGGAGATTTCCACCTGGGAGAGATACCATTCATGTTGCAGATACTTGGAGCAGGTGGAGTATTTGCCTTTGTCGAACTTGAAGAAGAGGGTCATCCAGTAATTGACCCTGTTGAGGACCGCCCGGCCATGTAGTGACTCCACCGCCTTGCGGATGGCTTCCGGATCGTCCACATCCACGAAAGCATTGTCATGGCGGCGGTAATGAGCGCCCTGCTTGTCTAATTGGACCTGAATAGCGTTGTGGCCATTGAAATAGAATTCGCACTGGAAGGGCAGATACGATGAGATTTTCAGATAGCAGGGCCCTCCCAGAAGCTGGTCGTGGAAGTAGATGTAGTACTGCTTCACCGGTTTGCGGCAATCGTAGAGTTTTTCGTATTTTTTCCCGTTTTGGGAGGTGAGTTCCCGGCATGCAAAGGTTCTTACCGGTTCTTTATCCGTCAGGATACAATACAGGCGGTCGCCGGTTCCAGCGTCATTCCGTGCGTATTTCTCTTGGACAAACTTCTGCTTGGCGCCGTCTTTCCCACCGTCCACAGAAGGCCACCAGTGAATGGGAATCTCCTTCGCTTGGGCCACCTTCAGGATATGGGCGTTTAACTGGTCGGTCAAGATGCGCATGACACCATTGGAAAGTTTCCTGAAACCCATTGCCCTGAGGAACTTGACCACGCCGCCTGGAAAGAACAACCACCGGATGTAACCTCGCAGGATGACACGATCAAAGCAACTATATTTGAACTTGATATTCTGGGAGAATTGTTGCACAAAGGAATTCTTCACGGGCAGTGTCCTTTCCAGGGCTTTTCTATAGGGTTTTTCTTCGCAGAACATCCCATATAGGACTGCCCGTGAAAAATCAATCTTATGCAGGCTGAGCAGGATAAGGGGATAGAGGTGTACTATGATGGCAGAAAGGCAAAACCTTTCTCAATTATATCCGGGGATTGCCCCGGACAAACCTAACCATCGCACCTCTATCCCCTTATCCTGCGCGACTTTCGAACTTCAGTTCGGTAAATGGTAGGTAAGACAAGGTTTAGGGAACACCAACGGGAGATGAACCGATAAACATAATTCAGTAATATGATAGATTGGATAAAAGACCAGGTCCGAAAAGGGAATTATCAGCTTAAGGTCCATGCAATAGAAAGAGCTTCTTTACGCGGCATTGACCCCCTGGATGTGAAAGAAGCCCTCCTGAACGGCAGGATCATTGAGACTTATCCAAGCGACACCAGAGGGGAAAGTTGCCTCGTGTATGGCACAAATAATGATGGGAAGGATATTCATGTCGTTTGTGGAATAGCTTATGATACGCTCTGGATTATAACCGTTTATGAGCCGGATCCCGAGGAGTGGATAGGCGCTGTTGAAAGGAGACGGAAGCAATGAAATGTTTTGAATGCGGCGGTGAAATGCTTGAGATGCACGGTAGTGTGAGAATGACGAAAAAAGATGATTCTTTAATTATTTTCAAGGGCATTCCTCTCTATCAGTGCCGTCAATGCGGCGAGCAATACATCCCAGGCAAGTGGGCTGAAAATATCGGAGGTATAATGAGAGATGAGAATGCAATAACACCGGATGAAATCATGTCCGTACCGGTAATCGCATTGCACGGCTAACTTGAAAGCGGTGGCGGCCACTCCTTGCATCAACCTTATTGAAAAATGTCATCAACCCAACCGTCAAAAAGGTAAAAGCTGCGTAAGCTGCCAAATCGACCGGACAAACCCAGAATA
>DATEVI010000283.1:0-3024 GCA_035281865.1 Geobacteraceae bacterium
ATTCCCCCGCAATTCGAAAAAGCTTCGTGGACGTGAAGGGTACAGAATAAGGGTCGGAGATTATCGAATAGTCTATACTATTGGTGAATCTGACAATAATATAGAGGTGATTTCTATAGCTCACCGAAAAGAAGTTTACCGTTTCTAATGTCTGCAAATGCTGAGCAATGGGTCGTGGACGAGGAATGACGACATCCCCCCCTCATAACCGCCAGTCCGACTTGCTTTTTGCTTCGTATTCCGATTTAAGGGCGATCTGCGTCGCCTCGGCCATATCTTCCGCTCTTTTTACCCAGTCTTCGAACTTGATATCCACTCCGAAAATACCGACCATATCGTCACTTTCGCTGATGATGGGGGTGGAAACGGTGATTCACAAGGCCCCCGTCATTTTTGAGATGTAGAAATCGGTGACATGAATTTTGCCGCTTTGCAGCGGTTTAATGAACCATTCCCGGTCCGATTGATCCGTACCCACGCCGTAATTTTCATATTTGGCCCGGTCGGCAATGTTGGTGATGTTTTTCGTGATTTTTTTGCCGTTCATGTCCACTACATAGGCAAACTGGATGGAAGGGTTCTCTTCAATAAACTCTTGCATCACCGGTTCCTGAAGCTCCGGTTTCATCGTCCGCATCACCTCATGTTCAATGACCCGCTTGACGACGGCAACCGCCGCTTCCGCCGCTTTCAGTTTTATCTGGTCCAGTTCGGACAGGAAGAGTTCGGGGATATACTTGCGGACCAGCTTGTCCATCTCATCGTGGGACATGGCCGTGACTCGTCCTGCGTCATACTGTTCCGTCACCTTTTTATGGATACTGGATACGCCGGGATGCCGCTTGTCCACGGCGGTTTCTCCCTCAAGATTCAAGTGCTGATTTATCCAGAAAGCGATGCCCGCATTGCCGGATTTGTCGCTGATGGTAGCGGTAATGGGTCTCTTCAAAATCTTCTTCGTGTCGAAGATATTGTAGATTTCTTCAGACTTGATTAGTCCGTCGGCATGGACGCCGGCCATGGTGACATTGAATTCAGAGCCGACAAAGGGATAGTTCGGCGGAATCCTGACGCCAACCTCTTTTTCAAAGTATTCGGCGATATCGGTGATCACCGTAGTGTCGATCCCGTTGGTGGTTCCCTTTAAGGAGATATATTCGATGATTAGTCCTTCTATGGGAGGGTTCCCCGTTCGTTCCCCCATGCCTAAAAGCGTGGAGTTGGCTGCGGCGCACCCGTAAAGCCAGGCGGTGGTGGCATTGATCATCGCCTTGTGAAAGTCGTTATGACCGTGCCACTCCATCAGGTGGCCCGGAACACCCGCATCGTCGATAAAGGCGCGAACCAGCTTGTCCACGCTGCGCGGTAGCGAGGCGCCCGGATAGGTTACTCCGTATCCCAGGGTGTCGCAGAGTCTCACCTTGATGTCGATGCCGCTTTCCTCCCTCAGTTTCATCAGTTCAATGGCAAAGGGGATGCAGAAGCCGTAAATATCGGCCCTCGTGATATCCTCAAAGTGACAGCGCGGTCTGATGCCTGCGTCCAGGATGGATTTGACGATGCCAAGGTACTCATCAAGGGCCTCTTTTCTGGTTTTGTTAAGCTTAAGAAAAATGTGATAATCGGAAGCGGAGGTCAGAATGCCCGTTTCCTTCAGACCCGCCTCCTTCACCAGTTGCACATCCTCTTTATTGGCCCTTATCCAGCCCGTGATTTCCGGATACTCCAGACCTAAGGCAACACACTCCTCCACTGCTTCCCTGTCTTTTTTGCTGTAGAGAAAAAACTCCGATTGTCTGATGACGCCTTTTTTACCGCCCAGTCTGGCAAGCAGGGTGAAAAGATCCACAATCTGTTTTACCGAATAGGGAGGTCTTGCCTGCTGCCCGTCGCGAAAGGTAGTGTCGGTGATGAACATCTCGGATGCGGGATTAATCATGCAGATCCGGTGGTCAAAGTCGATACGCGATATTTCCTGATAGGGGAAGATGTCCTTCTGAAGATTGGGTTCCGGTATGTCTTTCAGTTCATACTTCCAGAACTTTGAATGCTGATGTTCAAGAACGTTTTTTTCCTTATTCCATTTTGCCATTTTGATTCTCCTCGTTTCACTATAAAAATTGAGGAAATAGGATTTACGTTGCCTATCGCCAATTGTCTCCACGATAGCTATAACCAGGTTTCTTTGTCAACCAAAATATGAAAATATAAAAAATATTCCATCTTTTCGCTTCAGGAGAAATCTGTTGACAAGTTTTCGAACACTGTGTTAGTTGGGTGCGCACGCAAAGCTCAGGCACAGAGGTCCGGGGTTGTAGCTCAGATGGGAGAGCGCTTGAATGGCATTCAAGAGGTCAGGGGTTCGATCCCCCTCAGCTCCACCAAGATAATAGAGGGGTTGACAGAAATCGTTATCCCCTCTATCTTTTTTGTGCTACCCTATAACTACCCCTCCGCCCAACTGACCGCTTCACCGCAGATGGAGGGCGCCACCATGACATTTATTTCTTGATTTCGTGGCAAATTTTACCCATAGTACATCCCAAATCAACACATATATCGCAGAAAGGAGTCCTTAGATGTCCAAGCCCCTATCCTTCCTCCGCATCTTTGCGGACGAAACCGGTGAGTCACACGCGGAGTGGCTCGACCTGCAAATGGCGACAAAGGTTTTCGCGCCGCCTGCGCCCCCACTGGATGTTTCTGCTCCCGCAAAGGCGTTAACGGTCACGATGCTTCGGCTTGCTCCTGACTGGCATGGAGAATGGCACCCTACGCCTGCAAAGCAATGGCTCTTCTTCCTCCGAGGCGAGGTGAACGTGCAAGTCAGCGATGGAACGTCCTGTTCCGTTGCTACTGGTTCAATTGTTCTGCTTGAAGACACAACTGGCAAGGGACACCAGACCACAGTACTTGGAGCGGCCGAGGTCATCACTGCGTCGGTTCAAGTCCCCTTGCTGGAATGAAGCCGACGCCTAACCCCTCCATCAACCGGACCCCAGCGGCAGGTCTTGCCTGCCGCTG
>DATEVI010000284.1:0-3410 GCA_035281865.1 Geobacteraceae bacterium
TGGGTGATGGCGTCTGCCTTGAGGATGATCACGCCGCCCAGAACCGCCGGAACGCCCATAGGGTAATTCCCCTGGGCGGTCACCGCGCCGCCGTAAGTTACCGCAGCCGCTCCGCCGACGAAACCTATCGGGCCGTTGAGTATCCCGTTTACGAAGGTATCGTACACGTCGTAGGCGAAGCTGCCTGGGGCTGGCGAGGTTATGGCCATCGCATCGTTCGCGAGCAGCATGGAGAGACCGACCACCATGAAACATACGGTCAGCTTCCAGATGCCCTTTTTGTCCTTGAGCAGTTCTTTAAACATGAAAGATTCACCTCCCTTCCTTATGTAGTATTATCTCCGCCCTGCGATTTTTCCCGCTCTTCTCATCGGTATCCGCGTAACAGCACTTGCCTTTACCTCCCATCTTGATATGCTGCGAATCTACACCGAGAGACATTAACCCCAGGTACACGGATTGGGCTCTACGCAGAGCGAGCCTGTTATTGTAGCCCTCATCCCCGGCGGCACAGGTATAGCCTGAAATGTCATAGCTTGCGCCAGGGATTATGATTTTCCTGATCTTTTCGAGTTCCGTTTTCTTCAATTCCGCGCTGTCGAAGTCGAAAAAGACTGTCTCCTGCATGATTCCGGCCGGTTCCGGCTTGTTATCGACCAACTGCGTAGCATTTTCTTTTACGTCTTTCAGCTCAACTGGCGCATTATCGAAAAACTGAACGCTGTCTGAAACTGGGGTTCGGATCTTGATTACGCGCTCGGCGTAATTCGCCGGGATATGGGACAGAGCCTTCAGCGCACCGCAGTCGTGGCATATTACGTGCGCGGGGTCCTCTTTCCAGACGGCCGCTGTGCTAGAAAAACCGAACGAGGTCTGCCTGAGTTCAGATGCCCGAGCATCCAGCCATGGAAGCATGTGAAAAATAGCCGACAGACAAATAACTGCGATATATTTCCGGTGAGTCATCTTGCCTATCCCCTCCGTCTTATTAATCCTTGTAATTAATTGCCAGCGCCTCTTTGACCTTCCGGATGTATCTCGTCGCGCTCCTACCGTCGGCCCGTCCGGTGTTGTAGCAACCGACAGCCCCCCAGGTATCGTCGAACCTCGTGATGCACCGCCTTAATATCCATGCCCCGGCCAGCACGTTGTAGCAGGGGTCTTTTATGTGGTCCCAGTACTCCCCGAACTCAGGCGCCCATTGCGAATTGACCTGCATCAAACCGTAGTCAATGCTCCCGTTCCTGTTTCGGTTCACGGCATGCTGGTCATGACTCGACTCCACAAGGGCTATGGCGCTCAAAAGCTCAGGAGATATGCCGTAATATCTGCCGGCGTAATCGAAGCAGAATGCCGACGCAACGCCGGGCAGCAGGAACGCTGTGAGGAAAAACGCCGAGATAACCGTTTTCTTCAAATGGTCCTCCATCTTTTCTGAGGCTTGTGTCACCTCCTCGGTACGGCACCACAGTCAGCGATACTGTGCAGATTTACGGCTCAGCTACTTCAGCAAGGCTTCTATTTTCGTTTTGAATACGGCGTAAGGCATGGCGCCCTGTATGACGTTGCCGGTCACCTTGCCGGACGCATCCAGCCTGCCGAGAATGAACGTAGGTGTCCCGTTAATCCCCAGTTCCCTGCCGTCATTGAGATCCATCTGGACAGCGTTTTCGTATTTCCTGCTCTTCATGCACTCGTTGAAGGTTGCGGCATTCAGCCCGGTCCTCTTGACAAGCCCGTCCACATCCCCGATGTTCTGCTGATTCTCCAGCAATGCATCGTGCATCTCCCAGTATCTCCCCTCTTCCCCAGCGCAGCGTGCCGCCATGGAAGCCTTCATGGCATTCTGATGGAAAGGCAAAGGAAAATCCTTGTAAACTAACCTCAGACGACCCGTATCTATGTACTCCCTTTTGACCTGCTTAAGGACCTCCGCGTTGAACCGGGCGCAAAAAGGGCACTCGTAATCCGAAAATTCGACGAGTACTAGCGGGACATCGCTTTTGCCCATGGACGGACTCCCGTCTATTGAAACCGTGGCGGATTGCGGCGTTTCGACTCTCTGGGGAGGAACGACCTGTTGGGATCCGTCAACTCCTTCGTTTTTTACAAGTACCGGCAGGATCGAGATAAGCACCCGCTTTATCTCATCCATGTCTTTTCTCATCATCTCGACTTCGTTTTTAAGCGCATGGACGTCTTCAGCGGCATGTGCCGCCATCGGAACCGCCAAAAAAACGGCGGCCAAAACCATGAACAGAGCCTTTTTCGCTTTCATTATCATTTTCCCTCCGTGTTTTTTCGACCGGCGCCTTTCCGGCGACAGTCGTCTTAAGTGTATTACCCCACATCCATATGGCCCCTCATTCCTCTCGGAATTTCGTAATTACTCTTCAGACGGATACAAAAGCCTGCCTAACCCCTTCAGCCTGCCTGTCCTTATTTGTGGACCCGGCTCTTTTACCTCCGTTGAGATTTCCGACTGTTGGACGGAACTCTTCTCCAGACTCTCAGGATGAATCTCTCTGCCGCAGAACCTGCATATCAAAGCCTTCTTTTTGACCAATTCCGCGCACCAGGGACACTCAAGCATTCCGTCCGGCGGGTCTGATGGCTGGACGTCCTTTTGTTTACTAACCTCCCTGAACTCCTTCTGGGCCTCGATGATCGCATTCTTGAGCTCTTTCGGGTGCATAACGAAACTTATGGCGGTATCCCCTTCCTCTGCAGCGGTCTGGATTTTTACGTCGCCGAACCCTAAAAAGAGGCCCACGAATGACTGTTCATACGTGACGTTGTTAATCCGGTCAAGAGGGCTGTCCTTGGTATTCCTGGTAAAAACCCCGCTCTCGTCCACCACTCTCAGGTTGGTGACGACCCAGATATCGAACCTCCTCTCGTAGAACTTGTAGACAAAATACAAGGGAGCAAGGAGCACGCCTCCGAAAGCCACGTCCCTGAAACCGGCCAAAGACTGGTATTTGAAAGTTGCGGCGAGTACGATAAAGGAAAACAGGACGAAAAAAAGCGGCTTTGTCAGCGTTATCCAGTGTTTATTCACCTGTATTATCAATTTTTCGTCAGTGCTTAACTGCGTGCGCATTTCCTTTTCACCTCCTATCCTTATACGTATCCCTACTCGCAATGAACCAAGAATTCCCATGCTGATTCAGGAACCCTTCATATTCACTTATTACTTTTTTCCAGTTAAAAATAAGGATAGGTATCAAAAAGGGGATATGATGGCAGACAAAGGGGTTGGTGCTGGCACGGTATCAAGCAAGCATACGGCATATGCTTAGAAACTGTGTAGTTGGCAGACGATTACGATCCTTGAATATAGGGGGCAGACCTATATTTCTGACACAGCCGGAGATTTCATCGATTTTTTAAGAATATTCAGACTAAGG
>DATEVI010000285.1:0-2253 GCA_035281865.1 Geobacteraceae bacterium
TCTGCGGAACGCGTCAGCAAGGTCCGCTGGAGCGTGGCGGAGGAAATCATCACTGCCTGGCTGATCACGATCCCGGCAAGCGGATTGCTTTCCGCGGGGGTATACTGGTTGATCGTGAATTCCGCAAAATAACACGCGTCCAATCCGACACAGCAATCTCATCTTTGGCGTGGGAGGGGTATAATAGCGGCGAAATGATGGAAAAAACTGTCGTGCCGGTCATCCATCAGGGCGGAGAAATTAGCGCGTCATATTGCTTGAACAGGTGTTTGATATTTCAAACGACGAACCCGTTGAATCCACGAAATTGATTTCCGAACATGTGAAAATATCAACATAACCATCCCACGTTTGATGCGCTTTTCCAGGTGTCGAGGATAGCGCCTCGAGCAAAATAAGGAATATCCATGAAACTGTTCTTTGCCACCGATGTGCACGGATCCGAAATTTGCTGGAAAAAATTCATAAACGCCGGAAAATTTTACGAGGCAGACCTGCTTATTCTCGGGGGTGATATGACCGGCAAGGCGATTGTCCCGATTATTGCCCAAGGAGATGATAAGTACAAAGTTACCTTGTTGGAACAGGAGAGCATCCTGAATGGGAGGGAAGAAGTCGATAAAATGGCTTTAACCATTCAGAACCGCGGCTACTATCCTTTCATAACAAATCCCGATGAAGTGGCGGATATTTCTTCCACGCCCGGCAAATCCGATGAGCTTTTTCTGAAACAAGTCACGAAAACTCTCGAACGGTGGATGGACTATGCCGACCAGAAATTGGATGGCACCGGGGTCCGTTGTTACGTATGCCCCGGCAATGACGATGTCTTCGAGATCGATGAGGTCATCGCGGCATCGAAGCTCGTGAGAACCGTCGAGGGACAGGTGGTCGAGTTGGACGAGCACCACGAGATGATCAGTTCAGGGTGGTCAAACCCGACTCCCTGGCATACGCACCGTGAAGAGCCGGAAGAAGCACTGCTGTCACGGATTGAGTCAATCATCGGCAAGGCAAACAATACATCGAATGCGGTCTTTAATCTTCACCCGCCACCCTATGGAAGCGGACTTGACGAAGCGCCCGAACTGACGAGTGATCTGCGTCCGACTTATGCCGGGCGGTCATTGGTACCCGTTGGCAGTAAATCGGTGCTGGCGGTACTTGATAAATATCAGCCGTTGCTCGGTTTACACGGCCACATCCATGAGGGCAAGGGAACGCGTAAGTATAAAAAGACCCTGTGCATCAACCCGGGCAGCATGTACGAGCAGGGGATTTTGCATGGGGCAATCGTTGAGCTAAAGCCACAAAAAGTTGGCAATTACATTTTGACCGTCGGATGATCCTGCGGACATAAAATATCTAAAAGGAGGCAGCCTATTGAATGCCACGTAATGCAGGAACTTCGCATCAGACTCGACTGAAGATTGTTCCAATTGCCTCCATTTGGTTGGGAGGCGCGCAAGAAAAATTGCAAAGGAGATCAAGATGAGTAGTGAAGTCAATCTATTCGTTCGCAAGGCAAGCGGCTTGGTTAGAGCATGGTCCGTTTTTGATGCCTTCATTTACGCCACGTTCTCCATCAACCTGATTACCCTGGGGTTGTTCATCTTCTCGTACTGCTGGTACTTTGGAGGCAGCCTGGGGACAGCGGTCGTCGTTGGTGGCGCTTTCACGATCTTCGAAGTGATCGTCTATGCCAGCCTGATCTCTGCCATGCCGCGCGCAGGCGGGGATTACGTCTGGCAGAGTCGTATCCTTGGTCGCGGGGTGGGTTTTCTGCTCAGTGTTACCGGCTGGTGGTTCATTCTATGGCTCTGGGTTCCGCTCTACGGTCAGATTCTGACCTATGAATTTCTGACCCCGATGGCCGCCCTGCTCGGCGCGCCAGACACAGCGCTTTGGTTCACCGGTACGAGCGAAGGTCTGCTGGTCGGCATGCTGCTCGTGTGTGTGATCGTTTTCCTTTACATCGCCTTTGGAATGAAGTGGTATGCCCGTGTGCAGAAAATCTGCTTCTTCCTCGGCACGATCGGTCTCGCAATTGTCTTCGGCATGCTGCTATTTGGCAGCAGGGAAGCCTTCATCGCCGGGCTGAATGCCAATTTGCCGGCCGTGTACGGTTTGCCGCAGATGGACTATTATGCCGCGACCATCGCGGCTGGCCAGGCCGCCGGGGCTGCCTTCGGCCCACTTGGGGTGATTGCCTTGGGAGCGAGCATGGCCATGATCCCAATGATGGTCTTCTTC
>DATEVI010000286.1:0-4766 GCA_035281865.1 Geobacteraceae bacterium
GCTGACCGTGCCGACGAGCAGAAGGATGTAAAGGGGATAGCCGACGTAGCCGTATCCCTGCTGCAGGATGCAGAACGGGCAGTGGTGTGTCGGAAGCTCATAAAAATACAGGGAAATGAAGGAAATTACTGATATGATCGCGACGATGAATGTCGTGCCGCTCAACCCCGCGAACAGCAGACCCGCCTTTCCGGTACGGTAAAACAGGATACCGCGGACAACCGTCAACGCCGTGACTGAATAAAAGACCGCCATCATCGGGAAAGCCGGCAGCGTGGCCATCTCCGATGCCAGACTTGTGGTCCCCGCTCCGAACAGGCTGCCGCAGCACGAGGTTATGACGTTGGGCGTGAGACTCAGGAAATAGAACCCCTGCAGGGCCGCTTCCCCAAGGACAAAAGGGGCCAGGAGCAGAAGAAGCCGGTATTTCGTCTTCAGCAGGGGATAATCGTAGCCCCTGCTGTCCACATGGTTGAGGATCAGCCAAAGGCCGGCGAGGATGAAGTTCGCTGTCTTGCAGAAGAGGACCGGATAGCCGTAAGCGTTCAGCGAAAGCGTGCCTACCGCGCACATGGCGCCCACGAAAAGGGGACAGATGCTGTCCGCGGTATAAACGAAAAGAAAGAGCGAGATGAGCTGGAAGGCAAGGAAATAGCCGAGAATGGTGGAGATGAGGTAGGTTTTTCTCTCCAGGAACAATTGCCGTTCGCTGCCGCTGTTGATGTCCCAGCCGCGCAGGATGCCGATTCCGCAAGTTGCGGAATAGAGGACCATGCCGCTGATAAGCAGTGAAGAGAGAAGCAGTGCGAGGATCCCCGGATGCAGTATCATCTCGTCGCTCCTACCCGCACGAGTTTTCCGTCCCTCATCTCGACAATGGCATCGGCAAGGTCCGAATCGAAGACGATCGGGTCGTGGCTGGCGATGATGATTGTTTTGCCGTCTTCCTTCAACTTCTTCATGATCTCCATGAATTCCCGGGACAACCTGGTGTCGAGATGGGCAGTCGGCTCGTCGGCTATGATAACCGATGGGTTGTTGACCAGCGCCCGCGCAATTGCGACCCGCTGGGCTTCCCCGCCGGACAGCCACTCGATGCGGGCGGCTGCCCGGTGGGTGAGGCTGAACATGTCGAGCAGTTCCATCGCTCTCTTCCTGAGGGAGGAGAATTTCTCACCGGCCGGATAGGCGGGCGCCATGACGTTTTCCAGCGCCGAAATCCCCTTGATCAGGTTCAGGCGTTGAAAGATGAACCCGAACGTCTGTCTCCGTATCTCCGTCAGGAAACGCTCCGGCAGGCTGGTTATCTCCCTGTCCAGAAGAAATATCCTGCCCGATGTCGGTCTCGCCATGCAGCCCAGTATGGTCAGCAGGGTCGTCTTGCCCGAGCCGCTGGGGCCTTTCAGTACGGTGACGTCACCCAATTGCACCGTCAGGTCGACGCCGTCGATTGCCGTGAATTCGTTGGGCCTCCCCTGGTTGAAAACCTTTCTTATGTTTCTGATATCTATCATGGGGCCGCCTCTCCTATCGCATTACCGAATCGGGGTCGATCGTGGCCGCCCGCCAGGCTGGAACGATGGTGGTTATGGTGTACGGGACAACGGTGAGAAAGAAAAGCGTTATTACCTGATTGACGTCGATGAAAGGAACGAGCCGAAAATCGGGATACAGCGTGGACCAGCCCTTCAGCACCGGCAGAAAAAGGGCGGAAGAGGTGAAGAAGACATGGACATAGGCCAGCAGGACGCCCGCCAGGAAGGCGGTCAGGGATATGGCGGCCCCCTCCCAGAATTTCATGAGCAGGACATCGGAGGTCTCCCAGCCGACCGCCTTCAGAATGCCGATTTCCCCTTTCTCTTCTGCGCTCAGACCAGTCGCCCTGTCCCAGGCGAAGATCACGAAGGAAAGAAGCGCGACGCACAGGATGACGATCATGATGCCGCTGCGCCAGTTGAAGACGGCATCGTAGGTGCGGATGATTTCATCGCGGATAATAGGCCTGGAATCGGGAAGGATTTTTTTTATCTTCTCCGCGATAGTCGCAATTTCCTTGCTGTTGCGGACCGTCAGGACCAGGTCGGTGGCGTGGCCGGGCGGGATGCCGGAAAGGACCCGGTAGTCTTCCGTTGAAATCAGAATGATATCCGCGGCAACGAGTTGCGATTCCTCCGACAGAACAGACTTGACCGTATAGCTTCGCAGAACGCCGTCGGGGGAGGTAAAGCTAAGAATGTCTCCCTCGTAGGCGTGCCGTGTATTGGAGATCCCGGCGCCGATGGCTATGGTTCCTTGTTCGACCGGGAGCTTCTCGGGGACCATAAACGTATAATTCGCCTTGAATTCCGGGTCGTAGTAATATCCCCACAAGCGTTCCCTAACGGAGACGACGCCGCGGATATCCGCCAATTTTTTCCCATAGTCGACCGGTATGAAAGAAAACCTTCCCGACAGGCTTCTCTGCACGATTATTTCCGGGGCGTTTGTGAGGACGAGGTGAGCCTCTTTTCTAAGGGCGCTGGTAAAGAACATTACCGAAGCCAGGAGAAAAACCACCAGGGTGTAGACGAAAAGCACCGAGAAATTTTTCCCCTTCCGCCGCATGAGCGAGGAAAGCGTGAAGTCGATCAGGTGTCTCTGGCGTTCAATGGATTGCAGCATGATTATCCTTCTGATGTTCGGGCGGCGGCATAAGGGATCCGGAAGGGAAGTGTTCCAGCGACACCGGATGTTCCTGGAATGGCGTCTGCAGGTCGGTCTGGCTGGGGTTTCTAGTATAACTCGCTTCGGTGAAGAGGCAAAGGTCGGTCAGCCCGACCTCGCGCACCATGGCGGCCATCCTGCCGATCCCGGCCATTTCCGCTGCCTGCCGCACGCGTGCATGTACGCACATGACGGCGAACAGCAGCACGAGCGCTGCCAGGGAGCAGAGAAAGAACGTTGATTTTCTTGACGGCTTCATTCCAGGCTATTGAGAACTGAAGCGTTTATATCCTTGAAAGCGAGGATAGTCTTGCCCTTGTGGTCCCTCGTGAATTCCTGCGCATCGGTTTTCTTGTCGAAGGGTATCAGCTCCTTTCCCATCGGCCCGAAGACGTCGCTTCCGGATACGTAGTAGGCCCTGTATCCGTCAATCATGCCCAGGGTATAGTAGTTTGTCACATAGATGGCGGTTATGTCCGCCTTTTTCCTGCCAGGGGCGTATTGCGAAAGATTGCCGTAATACTTGAGCATATCCTTGACCCCGTCGAAAACGGCATGGGCACCGTCACGGAAATGGATCTGCGCCGCGAAATCGGGATATTTGGCGACAAACATGCCGCAAACGGGGCACTTGTCTTTTGCCGCAAGGGTTGCCGGTTTCGGCCCGCCCGCGAAGCCGAAGGTAGCGAAACACAGAACGATCATTGCCGGAACAAGCAATTTTATCACTATTGTGCCTGATTTCTCATGCCGCAACATCTCTTTCCTCCCGGAGCTGAAGTCTTTGCATCACCTTCGCCTGCCTTTTTCATCCCCTTCAGTCTTCTGTCATCACTCGCCAGCTTGAGGACTCCCTCGAAGGTGCCGAATTCGCCGCCGAATTGCTTGATGAACTGCGCGGCATCTTCCTTCTTCGCGAAAGCCCACTTTGCGGTCATGGTCATGACCCCCTTCTTGTCCCCGCCAATAACCCAGAAGGCTTTTTCCGCGTTAATGAGCTTTTTCGTGTTGTAGTCGGCGACCAGCATGGATTTGACTTTCTTGCCCTTATTTTCATTCATGTCTATGGCAGTGCAATTGAGGCTGCAGACGCCGGAGGTCGTGCCGTCATCGTATTCAACGGTCATCCTGCTGTGGGCAAACTTGGTCCTGTCCATACCGCAATGTGAACAGGAATCCGGCGCTTCAACCTTTTCCGTGGCCAAGGCGTGAAATCCGGTTAAGAGACAAACGGCAAAAAGCAACAGCCCTACCATTGTTCGCATGATATCCTCCGTATTTGTTGTGATGGATGTTTGAACTGGAATCGATAAAATCTGTCATGCCGCAAAAATACAAAATTAATTAAATATTCAATAGGTTATGGTTGGAATCAAACTTGAAATAGCTTACAGCAATGCCCCTCCATGTCAAATGATTTTTTAATCAAACTTCGTGCCAAACCCTTCACTATATGATCTCTCTTCTATTGTCCCACCGACGTCATTCATGGCATCCGGTGTTGCTCGTCAAGGCTTTCAACAATTCAGTCGTTTGACAGCTTAAATGAAATCTGCACATCGAAAGTAAGTTCGTTACCCTGCAATTCAGGCGGCAGAGACGGAAATGAGCCGACACTTTTCACCGATCGCAATGCGGCGTTGTCCAGTATGCTGTAGCCCGAGGATTTGCCGACTCCAGACTGATCAAGAGAGCCATCCCGCTTTAACACGACATGAATCAGTACCGTCCCTTCCCTTCGACCTTTTCGCGCCATTATAGGATACTCTTTGTGCTTTTCAATGAGTTGTCGGCAGACTTTCATATAGGCTGAAAGGGCGGTGGTATTGTCCGACGGACGGGCTGATTGGATGTTGTCCGTTTCTGTGCGTGCCGCAACTGACGGAGATGACGGAAAGGGCTTGGCAGCATCGTGCTTGCTGATGGTAACACCCGGCAATGGCTTGCCCGGTTCTTCCGACGCAGACCCACGGGGCGCTTCCATGACCTGGGGAGGTATCGTCGGCTTGGGTTTCAGCTCTTTCCCGATCGGCAGCGCAACTGGTCGGGCAGGCCGTACGGGA
>DATEVI010000287.1:0-3108 GCA_035281865.1 Geobacteraceae bacterium
AGCCTTATGCATTTCAAGTCCCGCACAGTTCGGCTGTCAAGGTTTTCTACCTGGCGATCAAGACTGTTTCTGATGTCTTCGAGGAGTCTATTTTCTTTTTCATTCTCTCTCATGGTCTGTATTCCTCCAAAAGACCGCGCAAAGTGTGCACTGCCCGGGAGTAATGGGTCTTTACACTCCCCTCCGAACACCCCATCGCAAGCGCTGTTTCTCTCACGTCCATCCCTTCCCAGGCCCGGAGGAGAAATGCCTGCCGTTGCCTGAACGGCAAAGTTCGAAGGGCAACCCTGACGGCCTCAGTGGAATCATCCAGAATGAGCCGTTGAGCAGGGTCGGGGCTCGACGAATCGGCAATCCTCTCCAGCGGGTCCTCAGCATCATCCGTTTCGTCACCGAAAAAACCGAGCCATGCCCGAAAACGGCTGCGAACGATATTTCTGCGCTGCCAGTCCCGGATGCGACTGTTCAGAACCCGGTAATAAAGCGGTTTCCACTCTTCTTCCGGACGCGAAGTATAGTGGCGAATGAAGCCCATCATTGCGTCCTGCACTATATCAAGGGAATCTTCACGGTTTCTCGTGGCAATCTGCGACATGATGAACGAATGCCTTTCCATGCGGCTGAGAAACTGGTTTAATGCCTCTGTTTTGTTCAGACCGACCTCCGCGTACGACGATTTCCAAGGGGTTAAGGCAATGCTTGCCGCATCGCGACAACCACTCACCGGTTCCATCTCCAACTCGTTTCCCCGGTCTATGCGCTCTGCCGTTGAGTAACCGAACATCGCCATCTCTCTCCCGCCTGTTACAAGGTCATCTCATTCGCTTCGTGATGGTAAACGCACGATTTTGCATCTCGTTGACAGAAAATATCATTATTCACATTCAAGGCATGAATTCAAGAACTATGTGGGAACAAACAGGAAGTGGGGAATATCCGGAAAACCGCGAACGAAGAGGACGTCCCCCTTTTATGGGCCGATTGAGCATCATGAAAAAAAAGAGGGGCGCCGCGGAACGGTCACCCCTATTTTCCCTCAATATTGGAAAAACCACATTTGCTATTCTATGGTGCATATCGCATCGGGACGGCGAATCAACAGGGCAAGTGTTTCCATTACCCGGAACAGGTGGTTCATGCTCACCGGACCAGTGTAACCGGTCACCATATCCTGGCCGATGGCCAGGTTCAGGTTCTGCTGGCCGAGGGCAATCACGGCCGCTTTTTTCCCGGGGATAATGTTGGAGTAATGCACTCCGCCGGAAATCAGCGCCTTGACCTGATCCAGTTCGAGCATTCCGGTATTTCCATAGACCCGGACCATGTTCCCAAAAAGGACGGGACTCACCACCATGGCATAGGGTCCGTAATGCCCGGCGGCGGCCAGAGCACCGGTCGCCTGGACAGCGTCGGCAAGCGCACTGCCGCTCTTTTCCCAGTTGCTTATGGGAACCGTCAAGCGACCCGACGCGGTAAATATGCCTTCATGTCCCAGTTCGCTGTTGCCGTTGAAGATCAGGTTGTCCTCCTGGGTAGCTACAAAAGTGGCGGCAACGGCGGCCGTACTGACATCGAGCGGAACCCCCAGGTGCTGGTCAGCCTCAACATCGCGCCAGACGACCTTGAAATCCTTATACAGGATCGGAAGGTTTATCGTGACACGGCGGTCGGCGGCAACCACAAACTCTTCCTGTTCACCGGTCATATCGACCCCTGCCTGTGTCTTGCCGCTGAACACCGAATACGGCAGGGAATAAATACCTGCTCCAAGCGGCCCGAGAATGGACAGGACACGACGACCAACCAGCATACTGCGAGCTGTTTCAACCACTGCTTCATCGATACGGTGCCATTCTTCTCCACTGAGTGGCGCCGATTTTCTGTCGAGAAAATCCATATTCCCCCCTTTGCTTTAATGCGCTCCGCGCTCTTTTCTTGTTTGTTACGCCTCTTTTATCAGACTCCCCACGGTCAGTTCCGCAGCGTGTGACACTTCTTCAGCCTCTTCAGCAACGACCGCCTCTTCAGAGGCAGTCGATTCCCCCTGGAGTCCATTCATCATTTCCCGCACTTCCAGGGCCCCATCCGCGTAAAGACTCTCTTCCCTCGGGGCCAACTCCTTGAGAAGAGCGAGAAACTCTCCGGCATGTACTATTTCCTCGTCGGCAACATCCATGAGCACACGTTTTGCCAACTCATTGTCAATGGACTCAGCAAGTTGCACGTAAAGCTGTACGGCCTCATATTCCGCCGCCACCATGAAGCGTACCGCTCTGACCAGCTCTTCGTGGGTCAGTTTTCTTCCCGCCGCCAAACCGGAAAAAGCATTTCCAAAATCAGCCATGCCATATCCTCCTTTTTCCTTTAAGATTTAATGAGACATCATCATTCTTCATGTTGAACCTTTGTTCGAATGATGCGAAAAAACCCAAGGCCTTTTCATCCATACGCGTCCCTGTTGTTTCATTTGATAAGTTATATATAAGTATAAAATAGCCGGTGAATTTATCAACCTTACAGGTTCAAAATCTTTGCTGAAGAAACACTGATCTTTCGCATCAGCATTCATCATTTTACCAAAGTGAGACTTGGCCATTGGCGGACTATTGATACTTATCAAAAAAATTAATTGGATCGGCTACTTTCCAGCCGTTCGTTTTGCGGTACACTTTATTGGAAAAAATTGTGGAGGTACACCATGTCTGAAGATAATAACACCAGAGCGGCCGGCGCGCTGATGCTCATCGCCGGAGGGATTGTCGGGGCGGGATTGGCGCTGCTTTTTGCCCCCCAGTCGGGAAAAGCCACCCGTAAGGACATTGCGCGGTACGCCAGGAAGACAAAGCGCAGGGCGGGGGATGTCGTCGAGGAATTCTCCGATAGCGTATCCAAAATGGTGGAGTCCGCGGGAGAGACGGCGGAAGATATTCTCGACAAGGGAAAAGATCTGGCCGACGAGGCAAAAAAAGACATTTTGCGGGCCTTCGAGAAAGGACAGGAAAAGCTTGAAAAACAGCGCGCCAGGCTTGCCCGGTTGATCGGCTGAGCGGGCATGCGGGGAGGATGTCAGGGGGTGGGTGAAATAGGGGCACGGCATGCCGTGCCCCT
>DATEVI010000288.1:0-3178 GCA_035281865.1 Geobacteraceae bacterium
CGCTCAATCAGATCAATGCCGGCAGGAGCATTTCCCTGGAAGGACTTAGCAACAACGAAAAGGAGTGTCTGATAAAAGAAAAGGGCATTCCCTTTCTCACTCTTGTTTACCTGAAAGGGCACATTATGCTTTATGTAGGAAATATGAACGGCAAAGCGCTCATGTTTCACGATATATGGGGTGTCACCGTCAGCAACGGGACAGGAGGTGTGTATAAACAGATAATTGGTAAATCTATCGTCAGTTCCCTGACCCCCGGCAGCGAGTTGAAAATCGTCGGCGGCTCGCTTCTGGAAAGGGTTACCAGCATTCTAGTTTTGGGCGATAGATGCATTAACCTGAACCGGCCTCGCCCCATACAAAAACCAAATGGTCAAAAATAGTCGTGGACGCTTGTCCTGAGTTAGAGTTCCGGCAAGAGCCACGGTGTGCAGACTGGCTCACCATCGCGGACTCGAAATATCACCCAATCTGACAGAAACCCACTTCAGTTCACAACTTTATTTTACGAGGACACCGATCACCGTGCCGTCGGTAAAGGAGTTAAATTCTCTTTACTTTTGTGGCCACCATACCCTTTGGCCCTCTGACAACATCGAACGTTACCTTGTCACCTTCGGAAAGGGATTTAAATCCTCCATCCATAATGCCTGAGAAATGAACAAAAATATCTTGTCCATTTTCCTGCTCAATAAAACCAAAACCTTTGTTTTCATCAAACCATTTTACCCTGCCTTTTGGCATTTTGCCTCGCTCCTCATGATTCTCTTTCATTAAGTCCAGATGCTTCCCCACGGATTTCATATCTTTTATCGGGACCTTTATATTTTTTCGACCCATATCTTCTTATGAGGACATGCTTAATATCAAACCATACATTAGTGTTGGGACGAAAGAATGTGGCAATTGTTCCAGCCCTTATGAAGTCTTCAAGAAAGTAATCCCCTATAAAGCCTACAGAGATATCATTACCGAGGACTTTTTTGAGCATCACTACCATCATCCTCCAGACTTTTCCTTCAGTAATGTTATTATATTATCATAATATATCAATATATTGAACGTTCGCGCTCGTGGAAAAGCCAATAAAACGGAAGCTTGTCTGAACGAGAAGATCGAAAGCATGGATTGTATCGTGACGAATTATGAAAAGAACCGCTTCGACAAGACACGGAGGCATGCAAGTCGTTAAGGTCCGCGAATGTACTCGGTATGAAAGGAGATCGAAAAATGCCAAATACAGAAATTAAAAAGCGGCAGCAGCCGGAAAATGAAAGAGCCTTCTCCTCCCTGCCACTCAATACCCGCGCGGATAAGCCACGCAGTCAAGGAGTCACCGAAATCCGCGGCCCGTACTATACACCAATGGGGAGGCGTCAACTGGAAGACATCCTGGAAACCATGGGCGCCTACATCGATATCCTCAAATTCGCCGGCGGTTCGTTCAGCCTGATGCCGCGCCGGGCCGTCAAGGAGCTAGTCGACCTCTGCCACAGCTATGATGTTAAAGTCGATACCGGCGGCTTCATCGAACATGTTCTCACCTTGGGGGCTAAGGCCGTCGATCAGTACATAGAGGAGTGTAAGCGCCTTGAATTCGACATTATTGAAATCTCCAGCGGTTTCATCAGCGTACCGGCTGACGATCTGGTCCGGTTGACGGAGAAAGTGCGGAAAGCCGGACTAAAGGTCAAGGCCGAGGTAGGAATACAGTTCGGCGCCGGCGGCGCCAGCTCTATAGAAGAACTGGAGGCGGAGGGAACAGGCGATCCCGATTGGGCGATCATGCGGGCCAAGCGGCATCTCGATGCCGGCGCATACATGATCATGATCGAGTCGGAAGGGATCACCGAAAGCGTCCGCACCTGGCGGACCGACGTAATCTGCAAGATAATCCGCGAGTTGGGGATGGAGACAACCATGTTCGAGGCCGCGGACCCGGCGGTATTCGGCTGGTACATCAAGAACTACGGTCCGGAGGTAAACCTGTTTGTCGACCACAGCCAGATTATCCTTCTGGAATGCCTGCGTTCGGGCATCTGGGGAACGAAGGATGTCTGGGGCCGCATCCTGACCTACAAGCCGTAAATAATCCGCGTATTGTCCACCCACGGCACTCTAGGCAAAAAAATGGAAGTTTGCTTTTCCTGAAATGGAAACTGCAAACTCAGGTTGCGTAACAATTATTCCATTTTCAGGGAACAGATAAGGAGTCGTTATGACGTTGATCATCCGTTTCTTCCGGATTAGTTTTTTGCAGGCGTGGGCTTTAAAGTGATAAAATAGAATTACTGGAGGAAAAGTCTGGACGACAAAAGCAGTGATGGTCATTAGAGTATTAGGTAATGATAAATCTATCCGCTTGGTCAAGGATTACTATCTTGAAGACTTTATAAAGACACGAAGAATTACCGCTTTCTTCCGCAACAACTCGAATGAATGGGTCGATATTGCGCGTGATCCTATACAAATGCATGGGACAAAATGCTGTAAAGGCCCGGCTAAGAGACTTAAAATCAGGACATTTGCTTGAGCGTGAAACCTTCGAGTACAAGCCTCCAGACAAAAAGAAAGAGAACTGTAAGGAGAAAGACAAAATGCCAAAAGGCAAGGTAAAATGGTTTAATGAGAGCAAGGGTTTTGGTTTTATTGAGCAGGAAAGCGGTGAAGATGTTTTCGTGCATTTCTCGGCCATTGTTAGCGAGGGTTTTAAATCCCTTTCTGAAGGCGACGAGGTAACGTTCGATGTTGCCAAAGGCCCAAAAGGTCTGCAAGCCGCAAATGTAAAGAAAATTTGACACTCATGACGGCACTGGAAGCCCTGGATTTGATAATAAAAAAGCCCGGTAGAATTATACCGGGCATTTATTTGATGTTACGTTGGGGACATTTCTTCTGTCCGTTAATGGGAATTTTACGGCTTCACATTGCATGCTTCTTGCGAAGCGTGCATCCTCCACCCATTCCTCATCTTTAAGGTGGTTTTTGACGCCACCGCCGGATGAAGTGTGAACGATCTTTCTAACCCATCAGGAGAAACTTCACGGATTTCGCTTGCACTCTCCTTTCGGTCATGCAACCTAATGACCGTTACGCTTCTCTTTTTCAAAGGGTTTTTACGCCCTTATCGAATTAAGACATCTCATTCAGCCATGTCTCACGTAACACCAACTGAACT
>DATEVI010000289.1:0-3080 GCA_035281865.1 Geobacteraceae bacterium
GGGAAGAGATATCATGACCGGGGGGAGCATCATCATCCCCATGGACATGAGCACCGATGCTACAACCATGTCGACCACGAGGAACGGGATATACACGAGAAAGCCGATCTGGAAAGCGGTTCGCAGTTCGCTGATCATGAAAGCCGGGATAATTGTGAGAGTCGGTATCTCAGCGGCGTTTCTCGGTCTGGGCATTTTCGACAGACTCAGAAAAAGGGCGATGTCTTTTTCCCTGGTCTGGGTAAGCATGAATTTTCTCACCGGGGCCACGGCCCTCTCTATTGCCTGCTCCTGGCTAATGGTCTGGGCTTTGTACGGCTGGATTGCCTGGGTATTTATCTGCTGCCAGACCGGGCTCATTATGTAGAAAGTCAGGAACAGGGACATGGCGATGATGATCTGGTTCGATGGGGCCTGTTGGGTGCCGATTGCATTCCTCATGAACGAAAGAACCACAACGATACGCGTAAACGAAGTCGTCATGATAAGCAGCCCCGGAGCCAGTGAAAGCACCGTCATCAGCAGGAATATCTGAAGGACGACCGAAATGTCCGCCGGTTTGGAAAGTTTTCCCACACCCAAACTTATGGAGGGCACCGCCAAAGGTTCCGCGAACGCAGCACCGGTAAAAAGTGCAAAAAAGAGAAGAACGGCAACGGTAATGAACTTTTGCCTTTTCATCGCTGCGCCCCGGCCTTCTTCAGCGAGGCGGCCAACACCTCCGCCCCGACGGGAAGGCGTGTCGCAAGGTTCTTCAGTTTTTCCTGAAATGCCTCGCGAAAAGGAACAGGAGCAGCCTCGCCGATCACCTCCACTTCCTCGATCATATCGATCTGCTTGATGAGATTTATCGTGTCGCCGCAACTGCCGAGAAGCATATATTCCCCGCCTACCTCGACCAGCATCAGCGATTTCTTCGGAGCGAGGTAGCGGTTTTCCACAACGCGTATATAGCCGGGACGGGAACTTCCCGCCATTCCGCCTTTCAGCCATCGCCTTGACGCATAGTGAAAGAGCAGGATTACTCCAATCACGACAGCGAGGGATGCAGCCATCTGGATGAAGCTCGAAACGAGGCTGAATCCCCCTGTATCGCCCGCTGACCCGGCGGCAACCGCCGAAACGGGCATAAATGCGATCATGGGGAACGCAGGCAGAAATCTCATACTATTTTCTCCACACGTTCGGTCGGGCTTACGATATCGACTAGTCTGACACCGAATTTTTCATTGATGACGACAGCCTCACCGCGAGCCACGAGCTTGGAATTCACATAGACGTCGAGAAGTTCTCCCGCCAGCTTTCCAAGTTCCACGACCGCTCCCTGGTTGAGCTCCAGAAGATCCTTCACGAGGACCTTGGTGCGTCCCAATTCCACCGTCAGCTGAAGAGGAATATCCCTTATGAAGTCCAGGTTTTTCCTGTCCTGAAGGGCATTGGCATTGGTCTGCTCGGTTTTTCCCTCGATTTCGCTCACGCCTGATTCTCCTTTGTTATTTTCGGATAAGCTCTAAAATCTCGGTTATCTGAACCGCCTTGTTGCCGCTACGCGTCCCGGGCAGCGCCAGGAACTTGTCCGCTCCCTCGACCATGACGGTCAGATCGCTCCGGATGTCCCTGTCCAGCATTATGGTATCTCCGGGAACCAGTTCCATAAGCTCTCCAAGCGTGATGGTAGATCTGCCCATTTCGACCGTCAGTTCCAGGGGGGCATCCAGCAGTCCGGAGGATAAACGGTTTGACCATTGGGGATCCACTGCCATTACATCCAGTTGCGTGCCTGATTTCAGCTTGTCCCGAATCGGTTCTATGGTCATGTATGGAATGGCGAAAACCATTTCGCCCTTGAATTCTTCGATAAGTATCTCAAGGGACATGGTGATAATCTGGTATTCCGGCGGGACTATGGTCACCAGGCGCGGGTTCATCTCCATTCGCAGGAGATGCATATTTGTAGCCTGTATATGAGTCCACGCCTTTTCCATGTCGCCGAGAACGTCCTTGACGATTTTTTCCATCAGCCTCAATTCAATGGACGTGAACATCCTGTTGTTTTCCGGGATGTTGGGAGCCCCAGTGCCACCGAGGATGCAGTCAACCAGAGTGAAGACCAGGTTACTGTCCATTGATATCAGGGCCGCACCCTTCAGCGGATCAATTTTATAGATGGCCATGCACACGGGTGACGGAAGAGTCTGCAAAAACTCGTCGAACTTGTACATCTGGGCCCCGAGCTTCTTGATCTCCACGATCTTGCGCAGCCTGTTCGACAGCGTGACCCTGTTGTATCTGATAAAACTGTCGTAAATGACGTCCAGATTGGGCACGAGGACATTGTGCTCGGTATTGAAGAGGTCATATATGGAAACCCTGTCATTCTCATTAGCGAGTTCTTTTTCCGGCTCTATGCGGCCGTCGAAGATCGCCTCAAGCAGGGCATCTATTTCTTCTCTGGTGAGAGTTTTTTCCAAGACAAATCCTCTGTGGGCTTCCAGCAGCTAGCCGCTAACTGCATATCCTAGATTACTGAACGACAAAATCGGTGAAGAAAATCTGCTTTACTTTCCCCGGAGTCACTATTTTCGTTACGGCAGCCATTATTTCCTGTTTCAGCTGGTTTTTCCCCTGCAAATACTGGACATCCTGCAGGGTTTTGGTTGTCAGAATAACCAGTATTGCGTCCCTTATCTGTGCCTGACGCGACGTCAGCTCGGTTTTTGCTTCTTCACCGGAAATCTCCATTTCAACCCTCAGCTTCAGATAACGCAGTTCCTGACCATCGTAAATATTCACGATGAACGGATCGAAGGGCTGAACAACCGTCGCTTCGGCGTTGGGCTTCTCCTTCTTATGTGCGGTGTCCTTGTTTCCGTTCATGAATATCATTATTCCGACTGAAGCTCCGACTGCCACCGCCACCGCGACGCCTATGATGATAAATAGCTTCATATGCGATTTTTTCTGGACTTTGTCCTGTACCTGCTCATCTGCCATTTTCAGACCTCCTTCATCGTTTCCATATCAGTTCAGAATTTACCAACTGCTGCCTTGCAACCGTGGTGCCATCATTATTTCAAATG
>DATEVI010000290.1:0-6460 GCA_035281865.1 Geobacteraceae bacterium
CTTTCGCATCATCCTCCTTGTTATCTCGGCGGTCATCATCTCTCTCATTATTTACACCTCGACCCTCGACAAAATCAGGGTCATCGCCACCCTGAAACTGATCGGTTCGCGGAACCGGGTGATCATCGGCATGATCCTCCAGCAGTCGCTCCTCATGGGGGTAATCGCCTACGGCATCGGGTACGCTCTGATCTCGTTAACCTATGAAAAATTTCCCCGTCGGATCGTACTTGAAAATTTCGACCTGCAGGTTCTTTTCGTTATCGTTATCGCCATCTGCGCGATTTCCAGCTTCGTTGGCATACGAAAAGCGTTGAAGGTCGAACCGGCGGAAGCCCTGGGTGGATAAACATGTACGCGATTGAAGTGGAAAATCTGACGAAAATCTACGGCAAGGGTGAGACGGCGGTTACCGCTATCTCGGATGCCACGTTTCAGGTCCGGCCGGGCGAGCTAGTCGCCATTCTCGGCCCTTCGGGTTCGGGGAAAACCACGCTTCTGACCTCCATTGGACTGATCAATGAACCGACCAACGGCAAGGTGGTCATTGACGGGGCCACCGTAGCGGATGGTGGATGGCTGCCTGGACTGGACCTGAAGCGGATTCGCCGGGAAAAGCTTGGCTTCATCTTTCAGTCACACAACCTGATACCGTTTTTGAGCGCTCTGGAGAATGTCATGATCGCCCTGGAAATCAACCACCTGACCAGGACGGAAGCAAAGAATCGGGCGAGCGAACTTCTGGCCTCACTCAATCTTTCGCACCGACTGAATAACTACCCCTCGGCCCTTTCAGGCGGCGAATCCCAGCGGGTGGCCATCGCCAGGGCATTGGCCAACAGACCGAAGGTAATCCTCGCCGATGAGCCGACCGCGGCCCTCGACACCGAGAACGGCAAAAACGTCATGGTCCTTTTGAAGAAACTGGCGGTGGACAATCATTCGGCCATCCTGGTGGTCACCCACGACCACCGAATGGTGGAGGGGTTTGACAGGATTTTCGAGGTGAGGGACGGAGTGATCGTGCGGGAAACGAACAATAATTATTGAATCCGCAGAAACCTACACCTTCACCAGCTTTACCTTTGTATCGTAAAACGACACGCTCCCACCCACCTTATCGATCATGCAGGTATTCTTCAGGTGCGGATCGATCCACATGGCGGCGTTTGCGTGTATCCCGCCGCCCCTGCGCGAGTAACCCTTGATCAGTTGACCGTCGATTACCATATCGTCGGCGCCGGTCGCCCATATGCCGTGGCCGAGTGTAAAAGTGATGATTCCGGGGCGGATGGTCTCGGTGACCTGGATTGTTCCCACCATCGGCTTTATCCTGCCGTTCTTCAGGTCCCACACCCCTTCCGGGTTGGTGGCTGAAACCACCTTCACCTTATTGCCGTTTTCAAGTCCGAGCCGCCTGGCGTCCTTGCTATTGATTATGATGGAATTCTCCGGCATCAGCGTTGTCATATACTGATTGGAGATAGCGCGGGACTTGGTCATTTTTATGTCCCGCTGGGTGATCAGGTGCAGATCGTACCCCTTGGACTGCTCCACCGGCGGTCTGTCAAGCGTGTCTGCTACGGGAACGAACTTCGCCATGCCGTAATAGTGCTTGCCGGTGAAGGCGTCTTTCGCCTTGTAGGTCTTCTCCTGGTAAAGATTGATCAGCTTTCCATACTTGTTGGCCACGTGGTCACCCTTGTAGGACTCCTCCTGGGTGTCAAAGCGCCCCCCCCGGTTGAGAATATAGACGACCTTGGCCCAGTTGGGACCTGATATTTTTTGCCAGCGGTCCGCGTCAAAAATGTTCTTCGGCAGGTGTCGTCTCGCTTTTAGGAATATCTCAATTTCGCCGCCCGCGGCGTCGGGCACCGACTCCTTGCCGTCGTTCGCCAAATTGGCCACCATGCGGATGTAAAAATCGTCGGGTCGTGTCAGGGGTTGAGCCGGTCCGAAGCCGGCCGGACCGAAGCCGGGAAGGCCGAGTTTCTCGGCGAGGGCGAGCCAGAGCGTCTCATAAGAGATCGGCTGCTCTTCACCGAAAACCTTTACCACCTCGTTGGGCGACGTAATTACCGGTTGCCGGACGGGCTGAACCTTGACCGGCATATTGGGATGGGACCCCTGGAACTCCCACCGTTCCAGGTAATGGAAGTCGGGGAAGATGTAATCGGCGTACATGGTGGTGGAGCCGATGATAATGTCACTGGCGAAATAGAGGGGTATCCTTTCCAGGTCTGCCAGGGCTTCGATCATCGTTTGTCCGGCCGGAAGCGAATAGGCCGGGGTTCCCATGTAAGAGAAAACCGCCTTGACCGGGTACGGATAAGCGTCGGCCATGGAGGGCAGGATCTCCTCGTACACGTCCGAGGAGAGGGGCCACCAGTTCCGCTTGGCCGGGTACTTGTCCTTCTCGAAGATGGTCGATTCCTCGTACTTGGCGTCGTGACGGATGATGGAGAGGCCGAAAGGCTTGCCGGTCTTGGGGGTGATCTTCTTGAAGTTGAACGGCTGCCTGTCGGTCTTGGTGCCGTCGGTGTTGAAGGTGGAGGCGGCGATCATCCCTCCCTTCCAGTCGAAGTTCCCGACAAGGAGGTTCAGGTTCATGAGGGAAGCTATGTTGTAAAAGCCGTTGGTGTGCTGGGCCGGTCCGCGATGGGCATCAACCGCGGCCTTCTTGCCATGGGAAGTAAATTCCCTCGCCACATCTTCTATCACCTTCGGTTTGATGCCGCAGATCTTCGCGTATTCGGCGATGCTCTTCTCCCGGGCGGTGTCCAGCATTACCTGCAGCCCGCTCTTCACCCTGACCGATCCTTTCTCCCCCGGAAACTCCGTGGTCACGAACAGCTCACCTTCCACCGCTTCCTTTTCGTCGTTAGGATCAAAGGCGACAGGCTTGCCGTTTTTCATTGCCACGAGGTATTCGAATTCGTACTCCTTGCCCTCCTTGTCCTTTCTCGTCTCCTTTGCTTTAAGTCCGATCTCGGAAGCACGGAGAAAAGTGGATGGCTTGCCGTCATTGTCCAGTTTTACCAGCCAGGCGCCGTTGGACCATGTGGACTCCTTATCCGCCGCGGCCGCCGCCTTGTTGGCATTTGCCAGGTACTTGGCATCGAACCTTTTATTCTCCAGAATCCAGCGGGTCATGCCCATGGCAAATGCGGCGTCGGTGCCGGGAAGGACCGGTACCCAGCGGTTCCCCTTGGCGGCGAGCTTGGTAAAGCGGGGATCCACAACGGTGATTTTCACTTTCCCATCCACGAGCCGGGACATGATCCTCGGGGTCCGGTTGGGTGGGCCGTAGTTGCCGTCGAACAGGTTTGAGCCGACAAAGAGGATGTACTCCGAGTTCTCCGTGTCGGCCTGCCAGTAGAATTTCACTCCGTCCTTGAATTCGGTCCCCACGTACTGCTCGCTCATGGCCTTGCAGGTGAAATACAGGGATCCCTGGCAGACCGTGGTGTGGCCATGGGTGTTGACCGTGCCGAAGGCATCGGTGAACCGCTTGGAGAAGTCGCTTCGCCCACCTTTTTTCCTCCCCCAGAAATATACGAACTGGTTGTTTTTCGGCCCGAAGTCGGGGTGATCCGGGTCGATGAGGAGGTGGAGGTTGGCGGCGTGCCTGGCCTTGAACTCGGAAACCGTCATCTTCTTCTTGCGGATTTTCGCCACGTCGGCTGCCATCATCTCATACACCTTCGGGTCTTTAATGGCATAGAGTTCCTTCAGGCCGGTAACCTGCCGCTTCTCCTCACCGGGAACATTGGCGAAGAGGATACCGCCGTTGACGATCTCGTCCACCGCCTTGTCGAAGGGGATGGATGCCCATTTCCCTTCGCCCCGTTTTCCGGCACGCTTCAGAACCTTGCGGATACGGTATGGGTCGTAGGCACCCTGGTGCCCGGCCTGTCCTTTGGGGCAAATGCCACCGTCCACCCTGGCCATCTTTTCCGGTTTTTCCGACATGGGAAGATGGGGATAGAGGGTGAAGGGATTGTACGGGTTGCCATCGATTTTCACCGCAATCCCGTCCATGATCTTTACCTTGATACCGCAGCCGGTGTTACAGTTCAGGCATACCGTATAGAGATTGTTCTCGGCCTTCATCAGTTCGTACGCTTCGCAGGCTGTGAGTTCACCCGCCTCCACCCGGGCCAGGATACCACGGGCGAAGTCCAACTGGGAGGCAACCAGGGCGCCACAGCCGGCAATAGCGCTCGTCTTGAGGAAATCCCGTCGGGAAACCCCTTTCTCTTCCTTCTTCTTTTCCTCTTCCCCCGTGATCATGTCTTTATTGTCAGAAATAGCCATGGAAGACCTCCAGATTAACATTCCCTATGTAATAAACGCGCGGCAGAGTGCCGAGCTTCTTCTTCAGGATTTGGATTTTGCTCGAATTGGCCTTTTTCACCTGGGCGATGAGGCTGTCCGGATCATTCTCGTCGCCGAAATATCCCATCCGGCAAACACAAGAGGTGATGCACTGGGGAAGCATGCCGTTGGCCAGACGGTGCATACAGAAATGGCACTTGCGCACATTGCCGACGGGCTGGTTCTTCCCCTCCCGCGGCCAGTCCTTGCAGTACTCGAAAGATGGCTCGCTTTCGTACTTCTGCAACTGTGGAGTGCCGGCTGTATAAAAGGAACCGTCGTCCATGGTGCGTGCGCTGTACGGGCATGCCGGAACGCATTTGGCGCATCCGATGCACTTGGCGTAGTTGACCGGCACGACGCCGTTGCCGATCCCTTTCGTTTCCTTCCAGGTGGCCCCGTCCGGTCCCTTCACGGGGCAGGCCGCAACGCACGGCGGATTGTCGCATTGCATGCAGGGTTTGGGGAGGGAGATACGCTTGATGTTCGGATATTTCCCCTGCTCACGCTCGAATACCGGACGGTACCAGAGTTTCGGGGGGAGCTTGTTCTCCGATGCGCAGGCGATGGTGCAGGCGCTGCATTTCGTGCATTTGCGGGTATCGAGGAGCATGACCCAGCGCCGTTTTTCGGCAGGCTTTTTAAGCGCCCGCTGCAAGTCCTCCTGCATTCTGACCAGTATGTCCTTCTCCATCTGACCCTCCTTTATTTCCCGTGGCACTTGTCGCAGTCGCCCTTGACGCTGAACGCCTTATCGCCGTTGTGACAGGCTCCGCATGACTTCCCTTTTTCCATCTGTTCCATGGTCACTTTCTTGTGCCTCTTGGTGTCCAGATAGAGTCTGGTATGGCATTCCTTGCAGCCGATATCCAATGAAACAACGTGCAGATCATGACTAAACACGACATCGCCCGCTTCGCCTGCTTTCATGGTGACGTCTCCGCCGCCGACCACGGCCGGGGCCGCGCCCGGCCACAGTGATACGGCAAGTATGAATATCCGCATCAGATTCACCTTCATCCGTTTTCCCTCCTTCGAAAGGATTGTCAATGGGCCGGGAATTCCCACATCTAGATGCCCTTGGATAAATCCAGTTTACCCCATGACAAAATACATGCAAATTTCGCCAAATGAAGGATTGCTGGTTGCCCGTTGGACGTATGGTAAAATTCTTACTTTCGGTTATGCTTTTTTGGGGTGAGAGCGAACGGGATGACAAAAACTAGATAGCAAAAGGAAAGGGGACACGGATTTATGGTCAGCATCGAAGAAGCGCAACGCATCATCATACGGCACACTACCCTCCTGCCACCGGAAAAAGTCTCGCTGTTGCAAGGACTGGGAAGGGTTGCCGGTGAGGACATTCATGCCCCATACGACATTCCGGCTGTCGACAATTCGGCCATGGATGGGTATGCCTTTTCCCACGCGGAGCTCAAGAGGAACTGCCTCACTGTTTCCGGGTTTCTTCCCGCCGGAGGACAGCGCACCGTACCGGTTCCGCCGGGAGAGGCGGTTAAGATCATGACCGGCGCACCCATGCCGCCGGGATGCGATACCGTGGTTCCAATTGAGGAAACAGAGGCAGCCGGCGACGTCATAAGGCTCATCGGGGTTGTCAAACCAGGTTCCCACATCAGGAAGCGGGGGGATGACATCCACGCCGGTGACAAGGCCATTGCAGCCGGGACCCTGCTCAGACCCCAGGAGATCGGCATGCTCGCTTCAATGGGGAAAACGGACCTTTTGGCTCACCGCAGGCCTCGGGTCGGCGTCCTCGCTACGGGAGACGAACTACTTGAACCGGGCGCCGCTCTCCTTCCCGGCAAGATCATCGACAGCAACAGTTACAGTATTGCCGCCCAGGTCCTGGAGGCCGGGGGGGAACCACTCATGCTCGGAATAGCAACGGATGACCAGGGCTCTACTCGGCAAAAAATACTATCGGGTCTTCAGGCCGACCTGCTCATCAGCACTGGTGGCGTGTCGGTCGGCGACAAGGATTACGTGAAAGAGGCGATTGTCGAATTGGGTGGAGAGATCAAGTTCTGGAAGGTCAACATGAAACCGGGCAAGCCGATTG
>DATEVI010000291.1:0-3146 GCA_035281865.1 Geobacteraceae bacterium
GGTAAGGAACTCAAGGAAAAAGTCGACGGTGATTGATAATAACGGCCATCTCTAACCATCCAGTGGGGAATTCGCAGGATTAACCATGTATTTTTACAGGGATTCCCCTTAAGTTCTTCGGGCGCGTAGTCCAATCACGCAAGAAATTCTTGCAACAAATCTCCATGTGCCTTATATCTTCAACGTGGGCGCATTCTACTACAGAAATTTTCAGGATATATTGTCTTTCATTTCCGGAGCCCGGGCAGACTGCTCGCGACCGTGCCGCCGGTGTTATCCCTCCATCGGATTCAACCCATCATTATTGTCAAAACATACTCATATCTTTAATTTTCGGGAGAAGAGACCATGCCTGCACTGATGTTTCTCGAAGCTCTTGGCGGACTGGGTCTGTTTATCCTCGGCATGAGGACGATGTCCGAAGGACTTCAGAGGCTGGCTGGCGAAAGACTGCGCCGCTCGTTGGAGAAGCTGGCAGGCAACCGTTTTACCGCGGCTTTTCTGGGAGGCTGTCTCAGTTCACTCCTCCAATCGGGAGGCGCGGCCTCGATTATTGTCATTGGTTTCGTGAATGCGGGGCTTCTTACTCTCTACCAGGCACTGGGAATGCTGATCGGCACGGGACTGGGGACGACTTTCGTTGTCCAGCTCATTGCTTTTCAAGTCTCTTTTATTGCGGCACCCGGAATTTTTGCCGGCGCCATCCTGAAGTTTTTCAGCAAGCGGAGAAGGTGGGAGCATCTGGGTGAAGTTATCCTGGGTGTGAGCCTGCTTTTTTTCGGCCTGCAGATGATGGAAGCCAACTTCTCACCCTTGAAGGAAAGCGCGATGTTCGCCGTCTATCAATCGTACTTTCCGTCCTGGCATCTTTTTGCAGTCATTCTGGGAGCTGCGCTGACGTTTTTTGTGCAATCGGGCAGTGCGGCCATCGGCATCATCATTGCCCTTGCAGGTGGCGGCCTTGTCGGCATTGAGCCCGCTGTTGCAATGGTACTCGGCGAAATTTTGGGAACAGTATGTCTGGCGGCCATTGGAACAATAAACGGCACCCTGGCTGCAAAGAGGACGGTTCTCATCTATTTCGCCATGGCCGTCTCCCTGCTGACGGTTATCCTGCTTCTTTTTCCCTTTTTTCTGAAGCTCGTTCTCTTCTTCACACCGGACAATGCGAGCCTGTCATCCATAACCGACGGTACGGCTTTCTCCGACTCCGCATCGACGGCAAAAATAACCATATCCCGTTTCCTCGCCAATGCCCATACGATTTTCAGCCTCATGGGAGTAGTCGTCTTCCTGCCTCTCGTCGGTTTTTTTGCGCGGTCCGCTTCGAAAATCCTTCCTAGCCGTGAAAAAGAAATCGACATGGAACCCCGCCTGAAATTCATCGATTTCAGAATAGCCAATACACCGGTAATTGCCTTTTCGCAGGCTAAAAACGAAGTGAGGCGGATGGCGGAGTTGTCGAAGTCGATGTTTTGTGACGTGGTACGGTTGTTCGAAGGTTACGATGCCAGGAAGGCGTCAGTCGCAAGGCAGAAAGAAAACGTTCTGGATGCGCTTCAAAAAGATATTTCAGGGTTCCTAGTTATGCTTGCCCCTCGTCCCCTCACCCCGGAGGTCTCGGTGGGCATACCGGCAATGCTGCAGACTGTTAACGGCCTGGAAGGTATCGGTGATCATGCCGAAACCGTTCTTGACTGTTTGAGGCGCAAGAAGGAGGCTAACGTTTATTTTTCCGATGCCGCGATGGATGAAATACGAGACATGGCGGCCGATGTTACTAAAATGCTCGAATTTGTATTGAGAGTCTTCGACGACCCCGGCAGTATTTCCGTCGAAAATGCCTGTTCATTGCGGAAAAGGATAAAAGACGTAAGGATCGAGCTGAAAAAAAGACATGTCAGCCGATTGAGTAGCGGTGCATGTACGGTCATCGCCGGTTTGTTATTCATAGACATAATATCTTGCTTTGACAGGGTAGGTGGGTTGTGTATGGAAATAGTAAATGATCAACTGGGTGCCAAATAATGCGGGAAAAAATTGCGGCTATAGATTTGGGGACAAACAGCGCCAGACTCCTGATCGGCAATATTGACGAAAAGGGTTCGATTCAACCTGTGCTGCTGCAACGGCATATTACGAGGCTTGGTGGAGGTTTCACCAAGGAATGCGGAATATCCTCCGAGGCCGGGGAGAGAACAATAATCGCCTTGCGCGACTTCTCCGATGCATTGAAAAAATTCGGTGTCGCAAGATATCGCGCCGTTGCGACGAGCGCAGTGCGTGATGCGTTGAACGGCAGAGAATTCACAGCAGAAGTTCTCGATAAAACAGGGATAGCCCTTGAAGTCATAGACGGCAGGGAAGAGGCCCTTCTGACACTGCGCGGCGTCACATCAGGTCTTGACGACAGCGCAGGATATTTTCTGGTCTTCGACATCGGGGGAGGGAGCACGGAATACACTCTGACCAGTGGTGAAAAACCGCTTTTAACGAGAAGCCTGCCTTTGGGTGTGGTAAGGTTGACCGAAGGTAAAAGCAGCAGTGAAGCCATGGAGGAAAAGATAAACCGCGAACTGGCAAAGCTGGAGACGGATATCGAAAAGTCCGGTTTCACGAAAACCATGGCGAATGCCACTCTTGTTGGTACAGCTGGAACCGCGACGACTCTGGCTGCCATACACATGAGAATGGACGAATACGATCACCGTCTGGTTAACAATTTTCGGCTGACACTGGACGACATCAGGGCCATTCTGGATGAGCTGCTTCCTATGACCCTCGAAGAACGACTGAATGTGCCGGGGCTGGAGAAGGGAAGGGAAGATCTTATTATTGCCGGTATACTCATAACGCTAAGGACGATGGAAAAGTTCGGATACCGGCAACTCAAGGTAAGCGACTACGGCCTGCTGGAAGGAGTGATGTTGTCCATTTGATATCGAAGATTCATGAAAACGGAAAACAAGAGGCTTTCAGGATTATTACAAAGACGTTGACAAAAAAGCCCTTTTTTTGTATAGTTTGCCGGCTGTTTCGGGGTCCAATCCCCTTAATTTACTTAAGGAAACTACTTGTTCATGAAGGAAATTCTTTCCGGCAACGAAGCCGTAGCCCGAGGGGCTTATGAAGCAGGAACCGCTGTC
>DATEVI010000292.1:0-2853 GCA_035281865.1 Geobacteraceae bacterium
CCCTTCTTCGTATCCGCGGTCCACAGTGAAGCTCCCAGCCCGTATGGCGAATCATTTGCCACCGCCACCGCCTCCTCTTCGTCCTTTACCCGGATGACCGATGCCACCGGACCGAACAACTCCTCGTGGTACGCAGGCATGCCGGGTTTTACGTCGGACAATATGGTGGGGGGATAGAAATATCCCCTCCTGTCGAGAGGCTTGCCGCCCAGCACTATTTTTGCTCCCATGGCCGCCGAACCTTCCACCTGCCCGTGCAATTCCTTGAGCAGGTCCTCCCTTGCCTGCGGTCCGACCTGGGTCTCTTCCTCCAGGGGATCCCCAACGTGGAGACTTGCCATGGCGTTTTTGAAGCGGGTCATGAACGCATCATACACCGCCTCCAGTACAATGAAGCGCTTCGCCGCGACACAGCTTTGTCCGGAGTTGTAGCAGCGCGCCACGGCTCCCGCATGGGCTGCCTCATCAAGGTCCGCGTCCGCGAGAACGATAAAGGGATCGCTTCCTCCCAACTCTATTACGGTCTTTTTAAGCAGCCTGCCGGATGTAGCCGCCACCTGACGACCGGCATGATCGCTTCCGGTGAGGGCTACGCCCCTGATCCGTTCGTTTTCGATGACCGGAGCGACCTGAGCGGAGCTTATCATGAGCGTGCGAAATACGTCCTGCGGAAAGCCGGCCTTTTGGAATATTTCCTCGACGGTCAGGGCGCACTTTGGAACATTTGATGAATGTTTCAGCACGACCGCATTCCCCGCCATGATGGCGGGCACGGCGCACCTGAAGATCTGCCAGAAGGGAAAGTTCCACGGCATGACAGCCAGAATGACTCCAAGGGGGCGAAATGAGACGTACGCTCTTGAGCCGTCGCTCTGCGCCGGTTCGTCGGCGAGCATCCGTTCGGCTTTTTCCGCGTAGAATTCGCATACCCACGCGCATTTCTCTATTTCATCCCGTCCGCCGCTGACCGGTTTTCCCATCTCAACGGACATCAGGCGAGCGTACTCCTCCTTGTTTTGCCGCAGGGTCACAGCTGCCCTTTTCATGCATTCGGCACGCAGGGCAAACGATGTCCGGCGCCAGGAGAGCCATGCATGATGTGTCTGATCGATCACTTCCCGCGTCTTCGACTCGGACCACTCGTCGTAGACCTCAAGAAGTTCACCCGTTGCCGGATTGATCGATGAAAATGACATGATTGTTTCCCTTTCTGAAAAATCTGTTTTACTTGCCTGTGAGCTTCGTCAGCGCTTCACGGTACTTGTCGGCCGTTTTGCGGACAATTTCTTCCGGCAGCGGGGGAGCGGGGGCCTTTTTGTTCCAGTCGAGCGTTTCCAGGTAGTCGCGCAGATACTGCTTGTCGAAACTGGGTTGAGGGCCGCCGGGCTGATAGGATTCTTTCGGCCAGAAACGACTCGAATCGGGGGTAAGACATTCGTCGATGATTATCAGTTCGTCGTTGCAAACCCCGAATTCAAATTTCGTGTCGGCTATAATTATTCCTTTCCCGTCGGCAATATCCCGCGCCTTCCCGTATATCCGCAGCGTCGCTTCCCGTGCCTTGTCCGCCAGTTCATTGCCGCAAAGTTCCACCATCCTGCCGAAAGGAATATTTTCGTCATGATCGCCGAGTTCCGCCTTGGTGGAAGGTGTGAAGACCGGCTCGGGCAGACGCTCGGATTCTCGTAATCCGGCCGGCAGAGAGATGCCGCAGACGGCCCCCGTTGTCTGGTATTCCTTCCATCCCGAACCTGCCAGATAGCCGCGAACTATACATTCGACAGGCAATGGTTTTGCCTTTTTCACCAGCATCGAACGGCCTTCCAGGATTTCCTCGTATTTGCGGCATACAGCGGGAAAGTCCCGCACGTCGGTGGCGATAATGTGGTTGGGTATGATGTCTTCCATCTGCCGGAACCAGAAAGCGGAAATCTGGGTAAGCACATAGCCCTTGTCGGGTATGCCTTCATCCATGATGACGTCAAATGCGGAAATGCGATCTGTTGTAACTATAAGAAGCGTTTCTCCCAGATCGTAGATATCGCGGACTTTTCCTCGTGCGGCGAGTTTCAGATCGGGAAAATCGGTACTAAGAACGAGTCTGGCCAAGTGATGTCTCCTTTTGTGTTAATCGAAAGTAGCGCTAAATTAAGCAGGCCCGTCTGGGCGACGGGCCTACTTACATCAAATTATATAGTTCTTTACAACTCTATTGTCAATTTTCTGCGAGGGGGAGCGGTCTATTCAGTAAAAAGCAGCGGATTGGGTTCGATTTTAACCTTCTTTTTCAGGCCGTTCAGCCAGTTCACCACGGCTTCCTCCCGTTTTGCCGGAAGCAGGCTCTGCTTGATCTGGTCCTTTGTTCTCTGGAACTCGCTTGTATCAGCTTCGACCCGGTTTTTCAGCTTTACGGCATACCAGTAGTTGCCCGCTCTGAGGGGCGCCTTGGCCATCGGTGAAGCCTGGGTCAGGTCGAACGCCGCCTCCATGATCTCCCTGGATTTGCCGATCCGGGGAATGTCGCCGCTGACGGAATAGGAGAATGCGCCGGTTTCCTGAAGGTTGGACGGTGTTTTTCCTTTTGACATCTCGGATAGGGCTTCCGCGGCTTTCTTGTAAGCCAGTTCAGCGGCTTTTTCATTTGCAGCCGGTTTCTCCACGCGTGCCCGGACCTGTGCGAGTGGCGGTATCGAGGAAGGTTTTTTCTCGTCTACTCTGAAGAGATACACGCCTCTCCGAGTTTCCGCCGGTCCGCCAAGTTCGCCGGGTTTCAGGGCGAAGGCCTTGCGAATCAGCTCATTTTCTCCTGCGATTTCCTTTGGAGGTTGTTGGGCCGAAAACAGCGGCATTTTC
>DATEVI010000293.1:0-7242 GCA_035281865.1 Geobacteraceae bacterium
GATCGCCGGTGAAGTGAAGTCTTATGGCGTCTTTTTCGTACGCCCAGTCGGGTGGCAGGATAATCTTCGGTTTTGAGGAGCATGAAAGAAATATTGCGGCAACGGGGACAAGTAAAAGTGCATGTATCAGTTTTTTCATTAAGTCTCCTTTCTGCTTCTCCTGGCCGAGAGATGTTCGGTTTTGATTAAAGCGGGTATCCCCTGGATGATACAAGCATACTGTCACCTGATCTGCGATGGAAAGCCGGAAGACCATGCCTAGATGTCCGTGGAAGTAATGATTTTTTATGGATATACCGCGATGCGGGTGACTTGTTGCAGATCGTCAGGGGGGACGCCCAGTGATCTGAATAGTGATTAATAATTAATTTGGCCACGTTTAATTACATTAATTATTTATTTATGTCAATTAGTAATTGTTCCTTTTTTACCGCATAGTGCTGTCTGTTTTTCGTTTTTGACTCTGCCGTGTGAAAGGATGTTGTCCAGCCAATTTGGAACCTCATTAAGATTTCCGGATTGGATAAATCGTGGTGTTTCCGTCGTCTGCCGGGACAGGCGGAAAGGCTGACGTGGATGATCCTGAGCCCGATAAAACAACACAAAAACACGACCAACATTCTTTAGCCACGGACCCACACAGACAGAAACGGGACATTTGAGTTGTTACGAATCCATCAATTTTAATTGTCTGTATTTGTCTGTGTGGGTCCGTGGCAGAATAGATTTAATTCGATTTCGTTGTAATTGTGGAATTGAGGGATGGGGTGAAGAGGGGAGTTAGGGATTCGGAGAATACCAGTTGTAAGAGTTGAAAGAGGGGTCAAATCTTTGATGTTGGCAAAATGGGTCTTATGACCCGAAAATCAGCTACAAAGATTTGACCCCTTGTCATTCTTGCTATTCCTGGTCATTTCCTTTACGTCTTCCGCGTGTAGGTCATCTCTCCCATCTTTTCTTCATTGCCACTCTGGTCGGTGGTGTACATTTCAAATTTCAGAGTGTCGGCGTCCACGATCCTGGTCACGGAACGCCATTTCGTGGGGCCTCGGACCGGGTCATCGTAGCTGCATGTTTGTGTTATGGTCTTACCGTCCGCGCCGGCAGTACCTTCAAAATAATAGATGCCGGTGCCCATGGTATCGCACCAGGTGGACACATATTTCTTGGTATGGTTGTCGTAACCGGCGAAGCCAATGCCCGTGAAGGGACTTCCCATCATATCGCCGGAAAACTCCTGTTGCAGGAAGCGTCCGTCGAGTATCATCTTCTGTTCGGAAGTGCCGGTGTGCTCAATTGGAGGACTGTCGGGTTCCATCGAGCACGCGCCCTTTACGTTCCAACTCCCTGCCATGCTTGCCAGCAGCTTGTGGGGGGCGCCCGGAATTGCCAGTTCCTGGTACACTTCCATCATCGACTTTGTGTCTAATTCCTTTTTCTGCGACGATCCTCTTGCCATGACAAACCTCCCTTTCTATATGTTAGCCGGAAGGTGCCGCCGGAATCGATCAGGTGTAAATGTGATAGGTACGAAGTGAGCATGAACTCCCATACGCATTGCCGTGTGGAAGTCCATAATTGTCGGCAGGCATTCTTCCGGGCTTGACGCGCCATGGAACAATCCGATTTCCGTCCCAAATCTTCCCTTGGGGTGGCGATTGCTCCGCTTCTACGTTTGAGTTTATTATACCAGTTTTGATCACGCCCGGTTCGCATTTATGATATTGACCGGCTTTTCTCGTTTGCTGAAATGATCCTTCTAAGCGGCCATCACTTCCAAGGACGATAAGAAATTCATGGCCTTTTTGTATAGTTGATCTATTCCCGTGAAAAGTGCGGTAGAAAAAATGCTAATTGAAAAACAGCAACTAATTATATTGACAAATATATATAAATAATTATGATCCATTTATCCAACGGTCGGAAGAAATATTAGTCTTAAACCCGGAGGTTGTAACATATGACAGACGTAGCAGTATAAGCTGTTAAAATACAAATAGTTATTATTTACATAGTGTATCTGCATGTCACCGAAAAGGTAAAGCGCGGGTAACCGTGTGACGCAAAGCCACCTGTCCGAATACCATCGGAGAGAGGGGCTGTCGAAGTGACAGATGAAGTCTATCTATCATTAAAGCCTACCTTTTTTCAGGGTAGGCTTTTTTCGTAAAGGAGGGACGATGAACAGAAGAGTTATAGTAATGCTGCTTGCGGTGCTGGTGCTGTCCACGGCCGGCTGCGCGCGGACCTTGCAGAACAACCAGGCGGAGCTGAGCGCCCGTGCGAAAAAGCTGCGGAACATCGTGATGCTAGCCCCCGATACGACGATATGTGAATTGAGCGCCGGCGGGGTGAAGGAACAGCGTGACGACTGGTGCGCTGCCGGACAGAAGAATCTGGAAAAGGCCATAATTGAAGACCTGAACGGGAAAGCGGTCAATGTCAAGGTGCTCAAGGTAACCGCCGACCTGGAGAACGAGGTCGATGAAGTCAAGACCCTTTACAGGGAAGTTATGGAGAGTGCTTACACACATACCCTATTCTGGGGTGGCGAGAATCCCAATTACTTCCATGACAAGTGGAAAAATTTTGACTATTCTATCGGCTCCCTGGAGAAGCTCCTGAAGAAGCAGAAGGCCGACGGCCTGCTTCTGGTACAGGCCAATGACGAAATTTCGTCGACAGGGAGGAAGGTGTTGCGGGTGTTTCAGGCTCTTAATCCCTTCGCAGCCGCTGGCCGGTACGGTGTTACCGTTGTGAAAATCGCCCTGGCGGACAGCAAGGGGGACATTATCTGGAATAACTTCTTTTACGATAGCGGTGGCTACGACCTGCGCGAGTTTGGAAGTACCAGGGATTTCGTGAAGGGCCTCCTGGTAGATTTTCCACAGGAGGGGAAATAATGCGTTTCGTGATTATTCTGTTACTTTTGGCGACCCTCTGCGGCTGCGCCACCACCAGCCTGCCACCTGTGACCGCAAAGGATTTTGTCTTCGAAGAGGATGAAAAGCGACTCTGGAACCGCTCCGAAGAGGAGGAGCAGGCGATTGCCAAAAGCGGCATGCTCTACCAGGACCGGGAATTGGAGGCCTACCTGAACGGCATTGCCCGGAAGCTCGAGCCGCCGGAAGCTTACCAGCGGATTCCATTCCGCATCCTCGTCCTGAACAATCCTTACTGTAATGCCTTTGCCCTGCCCAACGGTTACGTCTACGTTCATACCGGCATCCTGGCCCGAATGGACAATGAGGCGCAACTCGCCACCCTCCTTGCCCACGAGATGACCCATGCCACCCACCGCCATCAGCTGCGCGAGTTTCGCGGGAAGCTAAACAAGTCCTTGGTGTTCGCCTCCACCCGTTCGCTCATCGGCGGACTGCCCGCCCTCGGTGAACTGAGTAGGGTACTTGGCCAGATCAGTACTAAGGCGGCCATCAACGGCCACTCACGGGAGCTGGAGACCGAGGCGGACATGGTGGGGATCGGGCTGGTCGTGAAGGCGGGCTATGATCCCCGGGAAGCTCCCAAGCTTTTTCAACACCTCAAAACGGAGATGGAGGAGGAAGACCGGGAGGAGCCGTTCTTCTTCAGTACCCACCCGCGCCTCAAAGAGCGCACGGATAATTATAACGACTTTCTGGAACAACTGGGCAAGCAGGCAAGCGGTGCGACCAATACGGAGACCTTCCGTAAGAAGGTTGCCGCAGCGATCATTGACAACGCTTTCATGGATCTTCGTGCCGGCCGTTTCGTGCCGGCCCGGAGCGGTGCGGAGAAATATCTGGCAATCCGGCCGAATGACGGGCGCGGCTACTACCTTCTCGGCGAAATTGCCAGGCAGAAGGGCGAAGAGGGAGACCTGACGGAGGCGAAAAAGCTGTTCCAAAAGGGAGTCTCCGTCGACCCGTCGTATCCCGATGGCTACAAGGGGCTGGGGCTCCTCTACTTCAAGGAAGGGAAAAAGTCCCAGGCGGCCAAGGCGCTCAAGTCCTATCTGGCGAAGGCGCCCCATGCATCGGACAGGTCGTATATCGAACAGTATGTTACCCAGTGCAGATAGTATCGGCACGAGAACGACTATTTCGATTCGGTTCAAAACCCCGTGGTTGAGACCGAATATCCGATCAAAAACCTGTCATTTCGTAACCGGATAAATAGAATCCGACAATATTTTTGTTGTGCTGCTGGAGGCGAAATATGAAAAAACTATTGCTGCTCATTGCGATCACGTTTCTGTTCAACGGCTGTGCGCCGTGGATACGTACAGGCGGCCCTTATACCGCTTCGGAGGAGAACGTCGTTCTTGATCTTCCCGACGGCTGGATGCGCCTGAACACGGTGGATTATTTCATTATCACCCGCGACGGCATGGGTTTGCAGAACATCCTGGTGGAGTGCATCGGCGTGAACGATGCGCTCACGCACACCAAGAAGAAATTCCGTAAGGGGATGCTGCCGCTGGAGGCGGCCGAAGTAATATTGGACAATGTGGCTTCGAGCGACGATGTTCACGGCTTTGAGATCAAGGAGAACAAGCCGGCAAAGATCGACGGAAAACAAGGCTTCCGGGCGGTCTATACTTATAAAAACAGCGACGGGCTGAAGACAAAAGGGGTCGTTTACGGTTTCAATCACGGCGATCAGTTCTATGTGCTGCAGTATTCCGCCCCACAGCGCTATTATTTCGACCGTGACCTCAAGACCTTCGAACGGGTCGTGCAAACTGCCCATCTGCTCAATTCCTGAGAGTGGAATTAGGCGTGGGTCTCAATAAATATATTCTTAGTAAAGGAAACCATTTGTGGTTGCGTCTGCATTTAAGGCACGCTTGTGGCGAGAAAAATCAAAAGGAGGTTGTCAGTGCATAAAACGACTTGGCGTTTGGTCCTGCCCTTTGTCCTCATGACCGTATCCGTAGTAGCCTTTCCGGTCCGGGGAACGGCCGAACAACTGATGGACAGGAAGATCGTTGAGCTTGTCAACAATGCCACGTTCGAAGTTGTCGTCCCCAAGCCTGTCAGGGATTCCCTGAGCTACGAGAAGCCCCTTCCAATGGACCTCCTTCCTTATGCCGAGAGGACCGACAAATACTACTCGATCGGCACTGCTTTCGCCATCGCTCCTGACCGGTTCGTGTCGGCGGACCACGTGATGAACCTCGGCATAAAAAGTCAGTTCACCGACTTTTTCCTGAGAGACAGGGACGGCAAAGTATATGCCGTTGACAAGATATTCAGGTATTCGGACAGAAAAGACTTTGTCGTGTTTTCCCTCAAAAATAAGAAGGCCTCCACCTTCCTGGAGGTGAACACCCGCCCGAAGCTGAATGAAACGGTATACGCCGTGGGCAACGCTCTCGGAGAAGGGATCGTGATACGGGACGGTCTATACACTTCCGACACACCGGAAGAACTTGATGGAGAATGGAAATGGATGCGCTTCTCGGCCGCGGCCTCACGGGGAAACAGCGGCGGTCCGTTATTGGACAAAGACGGACGGGTCGTAGGGGTCGTCCTGCGGAAGTCCGAGAATGAAAACCTCAATGTGGCCCTTCCCATTGCCGAGGTTGTCAATGCGAAGGAGAACCTGGCCACAATCCACAAACAAATGAAGTATGTCCTGGACAATATGGACATGACCAGGATGGACACCCTTAGGGCGGAATTCATCCTCCCCAGGAGCTACCAGGAATTGAACAGGGAGTTGATCGACGTGGTAAACCGCTTTGCGGACAAGCTCTTGAAGAACCTTCTGGCCGAAAACAAGGACAACATATTCCCCAACGGCGAGGGATCTGCCATTCTGCTTCAAAAGAACAAATCCGCCCACTTTCCCAACCTCGTCGCCAAGGGGAGCGACGGCAACTGGGACGTTTTTGTGCCGAAGGAGACCAGCCGCTCCGACGTTGGCACGAATGGGTATCTCGTGTACGGTACGATGTGGAACTCCTTCTACATGACCCTCAAGAAACCGGATGATCTCCCCCTTGAGGTGCTGTACAGGGATTCAAAGGTTTTCATGGATCTTGTGCTCAAGGGAGTCACCGTAAGCAGACCGGTCGGGTCGGAAGAGGTAAAGGTAACTTCTCTCGGCAAGGCGGACACGGAATACACATATCGTGACTCCTACGGGAGGAAGTGGCTGGTCCGGACCTGGCCGCTGGAATACAGCGACGAAAAGATTGTCGCCTTTTCCCTCCCTGTTCCAGGTGGGTGCATCAGTATGATGCGGCGTGGGCAGACGGGGCATGTGGAGTATGGGCATATCCCCGATCTGAAGGTGCTCGCCGACTTCATCTATGTCTCTTACTACGGGAGCCTCAAACAGTGGCGTGAATTCCTCTCCGCCAAAGAGTATCTCCCCAACCTCTTCTCCACTATCGACATCGCCTTCGACTACAACAACTTCTTCCGGTACACATCCAAGAGGGTTTCTTTTTCCTATACGCCCGATCTCTTACAAATCTCCGAGAAAAGCGACCTGAAATTGAACATCGGATATATCGCGGAAAACGGCAAAACCGTTTGGGATGTCATCAGCATTTCTCCAGGAGAAGACAAAAGCAACAATACTTGCTTTATTGTCAACAGGAACAGGAGACCTCCGAAAAACATGAGCGATACCTACCGAAGTGACTGGGAGAATCTGGTGAATACCAAGATGCCGTACAACAAGGTCTCGTTCATTCAGGACAAAATGACCACCATTGCCACAGTTTACACCAGGGATATCAATCTGAAAAACCTGGATTCCGCCAGCATACTTTATGACGTGGGACACATGAAAGACGGCAATATTGGGCAGAAAGAGATGGAAACGGACCTCGACAGTTTCGTGAGGAACATGACAATGTACGAAGTTCCCAGATGATTTCTTCACATGCCCTCTTTTGCGCGCAAGTTGGAAAAAACAATGGTCACGATCCTGAAAATGGATATGAGGCTGCGGTTCTCGAAGGAGGAGGTTTTCTCATAACCACATGTCCGCATCAACCCGAGTTTTAGACGGGGCTTTAATTTGAATTAAATAATCCCTGCGGCGGTTGACACCGGGCAGAGGCTCGGTGTAAAAAAGATTAATTTGAATTTGTTGTGATTGGGGATTGAGGGATGGGGCAGAGAGGGAATAAAACGTTTTGTGGTATATAAAGCCGTCCGTGTCAGAAGTTAACTGACCGGGCGGCTTTTTTGGTTCCGGCACGTCCGGGTTAGGATTTTATGAAATCACCGGTAACGGGTCCCT
>DATEVI010000294.1:0-2435 GCA_035281865.1 Geobacteraceae bacterium
AATACCTGCTGGAAATGGACGGCATCGACATCAGGGAAGACAGGGATTCCTTTGATTATCTGTACCCACGACAGGAGTTGGCGGATTTGCGCGGCAACCGTTACCACAAGAAGAAGAATCGCGTCAACTATTTCACGAGCAGACATTCATACGTGGTCGAACCTTTTTCGGAAAAATACCTGAACGGCTCTATGCTGCTGCTCGATGAATGGCGTCGCGTGCGGTCTGGTATCGACAGCCCATCGCTCATGATGGAAGCGGAGGCGTCGGGAGAAGCCCTGCAAATGGCGGATCAGTTGGGGTTGCAGGGGCTGGTGGTGCTGGTTGAGGGAGAGGTGAAGGCTTTTGTTTTGGGCGAGAAACTGAACGATACGACTTCATTATGTCATTTCGAGAAGGCCGATCCCTTCATGGAAGGGTTGTATCAGCTCATCGACAGGGAATTCTGCCGCCTCTGCTTTACGGACTGCACTTATGTCAATCGTGAGCAGGACCTTGGCGAACCGAATCTGCGGCATTCCAAGCTCTCTTACCATCCCGTCGAGATGATAAAGAAATTCAGGGCCGCAGTCATTCGCCGATGATTTTCACCAGCACACGTTTTTGCCGCCTGCCGTCAAACTCGCCATAAAAGACCTGTTCCCACGGGCCGAGGTCGAGGTCGCCGCCGGTCACGGCAACTACAGTTTCACGGCCCATAATGGTGCGCTTCAGATGGGCATCGGCATTGTCCTCATAGGTGTTGTGCCGATACTGGACCTCGGTCCCACCGGGTGCGAGCCCCTCCAGCCATACCTCGAAATCATGGATCAGTCCGGGTTCGTCGTCATTGATAAAAACGCTTGCGGTGATGTGCATGGCGTTGCAGAGGAGGATTCCCTCCTGTATCCCGCTCTCTCTCAGGCACTCCCTCAACAGCTGAGTGATATTGATGAAATCACGCCTCTTCTCCACATTGAACCACAGTTCCTTCCGGTAGCTATTCATTAAGACCTCCGTCATTATGTCCAAACACTTTGTCGAATCCGGGAAGGTTGGTGCGGTGTTCCGGATTTGTGCGCGATTCAATAAAACATATTTGTTTCTACCAGAAACTCATCCTGTTTTCTATGGAAAAGTCGTTATTCCGTCCGCTGATTCAATCGATATTTTCCTGGAAAAAAACGGTCATGGAATTCAGTTCGAGTGCCACAAGACTGCCGAGTCCGGTTCGCCCCTTATAGACGCAGCCATTATCGAGGGTTATCCGTGATGCGCTCAGGCTTTCCAGAAGGGTTTCACGGGCGACCGGCAGATGACCGTTAATGAGTCTTCTGTTTCCGAGAAGCCATGTGTCCACTTCGCAGTTCCGGCGCCAGAGCATGGCTTCCCTGTCGACGAAGGGGTCGGCTAGTTCGAAGTTCAGGCAGGCATGGACGAGGACAAAGTCTTCAAGGAGGATGAAATAAGGGAGTTGCGCAAGCAAGGTGACGTAGTGGGATGGGATTTCAGCGGTTCTTTCCACTCCGAAGCTGTCCAGGGTTTGACGTCCCCCGTTCTCTATCCAGAGCTGAAAGTCCGAAAGTGAGTTGTCGGAGTTGAGAAGCATTTCTTCGTGGTTGCCTCGCAGGGCGTGTACTGAAAAGCCTTTCTTTCGGAGTTTGAGGATTATATCCAGAAGTTCCCTGCTGCGTGGGCCGCGGTCAATGTAATCGCCAAGAAGATAAAGCGAGTCCCACGGATTTAACCGGATCACATCTTCCAGCAAGGCGCGGAATGTGCGTGCACAGCCATGAATGTCAGGTATTACAAAACGACGTGATGCCATGTTTATCGCCTCCCTTATCTGTTTATTAATCGTCCGGTCGGGAAGTTTTTTTTATAATACCCGCAATCCCCCCCCATTGGAATGTCTTTAATCCGGCACAACAAAATTTCTTGACAAATCGACCCTGCCGATGAACAATCGTTCACATGAACAAGCGTTCAGGGGAAGAGACGAAGAGGAAAATCCTGGAGGCTGCCGGGAAAGTTTTCAACGATTTCGGCTACTCGAGGACCAATATGCGACTGGTTGCCGGTTCGGCTGGAATAAGCGTAGGATCCCTATATCTTTATTTCAGGAACAAAGAGGACCTCTGTCTGACACTGATGAAGGAAAGCCTCGATGAATTCAATCGGGAGACCAGGGAAGCACTCCGTGGTATTCAGGACCCAAAAGAAGCTCTGGGAATCTTTGTAACATTGACTGCCGACCGTGCGCTCGGACGCAAGGAAATGTGTCTCCTGCATGCCCGGGAACACGGGTTTTCTTTCGGTATGGAACTGAAGAAAAATTTCTTCAGGGAGCGTCGCCAACTGATAGCGGACATCATCCGTGACGGGGTTGAAAAGAAGGTCTTTCGCGAATGCGACATCACGCAGACAGCCAACATCATCTTCAATGTCCTTAGAGG